>NZ_DCYC01000073.1:113829-196759 GCF_002330965.1 Arsenicicoccus sp. UBA2120 | reverse complement strand
GCCGACACCGTCGACCCCGCCGACGATGCAGCCGACGCCGACGACCCTGTCGCCGCAGCCGACACCGTCGACCCCGCCGACGATGCAGCCGTGGAGGAGGCCGTGGGGGAGGCCGCGGGGGAGGTGCGTTGCGCGTCCGGCACCCGGCGGTCGCGCAGCACCTGGTCGAAGGTGCGGGCCTGGACGGCGTGCAGGCGCGATGCCGTCACCCCGTCACCGGCCAGGCCGGTCGTCATACGGCCGAGGTCGGTCGACGCGCGCCAGGCGGCGAGCAGCAGCGCCTCGTCCTCGGTCGGCTCGCGGGTGGGGATCAGCGGCACGCGAGGGGCGTCGTCCTCCAGCCGGACCCGGCAGGCGGTCAGCAGCGCGAGCGGGGCGAGGGAGGCGGCCGTCAGCAGCGCGCGCCGCGAGGGCACCCCGGCGACGTCGCGCGGGGTGAGCGGGGCGGGCGGGGACGACCGGTCGACCATGGCTGCGATCCTGCCACCCGGACACGGGGCGCGGACGACGTGACACAGCCCGAGAGCACCCGGACGCGTGCTGTCATCCCGCTCGCCCGCTCGATAGAGTTCCAGCAGGGCCGATGGCATAGGGTGTGGACTTTGCCGGGCCCCGCGCACAGACGTGCCGCGGCGCAGGCGCACATCACCGAAAGCGGAGGCAACGATGGTCACCCGGAGCACCGAGCAGGACGTCCGCACGCTGCTGGACCCCGCGCTCGCCGAGCTGGGGCTCATGGTCGAGCAGCTCACCGTGCAGCAGGTGGGCAAGCGCCGCCTCGTGCGACTGACCGTCGACACCGACCTGGTGACCACGCCACCCGCCGACGAGACCACGGCCGTCGAGCCGCTCGACCTGGACCTGGTGGCCGACGCCACCCGACGCGTGAGCGAGCTCCTCGACGAGTCCGAGGTCATGGGCGAGCAGCCCTACGTCCTCGAGGTCGGCTCGCCCGGCGTCGACCGGCTGCTGACCGAGCCGCGACACTTCCGGCGCAACGTCGGTCGGCTCGTCAAGGCCTCGACCCCCGACGGCCAGGTCACCGGGCGCGTCGTCGCCGCCGGCCCCGAGCAGGTCACCCTCGAGGTCACCACCAAGGGTTCGTCGTCGACCCGGCAGCTCGCCTATCCCGACATCGCCCGCGCCCAGGTGCAGGTCGAGTTCACCCGCGCGACCGAGGAGAAGAACTGATGGACATCGACATGGCGGTCCTGCGGATGCTCGCCACCGAGCGCGAGATCCCGCTCGAGGTGCTCGTCAAGACCATGGAGGACGCGATGCTCCTCGCGTACTCCAAGACGGAGGGGGCGGCCCGCCGTGCCCGCGTCGAGCTCGACCGCAAGTCCGGCAAGGTGACGGTCTGGGCCCTCGAGGACCTCGAGCCCGTAGCCGAGGGCGAGCCGCGCCCCGAGCCCAGGGAGTATGACGACACCCCCGCCGACTTCGGGCGGGTCGCCGCCTCGACGGCGCGCCAGGTCATCCACCAGCGCATGCGTGACCTCGAGGACGAGTCCGTGCTCGGCGACTTCCGCGGCAAGGAGGGCGACATCCTGTCCGGCGTCGTCCAGCAGAGCTCCAACCCGCGGGTCGTCCAGGTGGCCCTCGGTGGGGGCGTGGAGGGCGAGCTGCACGTCTCCGAGCAGGTGCCGGGTGAGCGCTACGTCCACGGCGACCGCATCCGCTGCTACTGCGTGAGCGTCAAGCGGGGCAACCGCGGCCCGCAGATCATGTTGTCGCGCACCCACCCCAACCTCGTCCGCAAGCTCTTCGCCCTGGAGGTGCCCGAGATCGCCGACGGCACCGTCGAGATCGCGGCGCTGGCGCGCGAGGCCGGGCACCGCACCAAGATCGCCGTCATCGCCAAGGCCCCCGGCGTCAACGCCAAGGGCGCCTGCATCGGGCCGATGGGAGCCCGCGTCCGCGCGGTCATGACCGAGCTGCACGGCGAGAAGATTGACATCGTCGACTACTCCGACCAGCCCACCGAGTTCGTGGCGTCCGCCCTGTCGCCGTCCCGGGTGCTGTCCGTCGAGGTCGTGGACCCCAAGCTGCGCGCCGCCAAGGTCGTCGTGCCCGACTACCAGCTGTCGCTCGCCATCGGCAAGGAGGGGCAGAACGCCCGCCTCGCCGCCAAGCTGACGGGCTGGCGGATCGACATCCATCCCGACACCCCCGTGGGTGGCCGGCAGGCACCGGCCGACCCGGGCCCCGCCGACGCCGAACCGGGTGCCTGAGGCTCCCGGCCCGCCCGGCGAGCAGGGCTCCCCGCACGGCACGGTGCGACGACACGCCCGGGGACACGGTAGGATGGATCAGTCCGGTCGCACGACCACCACGACCTCGCCCGCCCCGGGTCCCGCCCGAACGTGCGTGGGCTGCCGTGGTGTCGGTGACCGGGCGGCTCTCCTGCGAGTGGTGGCGGAGCCGGACGAGCGTGGATCCCTCCACGTCGTCCCGGACCCGCTGCGACGCAGGCCCGGACGTGGAGCCTGGCTCCACCCGGACCCGGCCTGCCTGGAGCTCGCCGTGCGCCGCAAGGCGTTCGGGCGTGCCCTCCGTGCGGACGTCATGACCGACGTCGCCGCGCTGCGGGCGTGGGTGGAGAGCGAGCACGACCGGCCCTGACGGCACCCGTCGCCGAGGCCGTGACAGCACCGTCCGAGAACCGAAAGCGGGTTTGACGCTATGAGCACCCGATGAGTACTCAGCGATGAGCATGCCCCAGCACTAACGACGGTCCGTGACCGGCGGAGGACCTCTCCGCGCCCGCCCGGACCGAGATCAAGGAGAATTGTGGCTAAGGTCCGGGTCTACGAGCTCGCCAAGGAGCTCGGAGTCGAGAGCAAGGTTCTGCTCGAGCACCTGAAGAACCAGGGAGAGTTCGTCCGCGCGGCGTCCTCCACCATCGAGGCGCCGGTCGTGCGCCGCATCCGGGAGTCCTTCCCGGCCGAGCTCGCCGGCGGTTCCGGCGGCTCCCCCAAGACTGCCGCGGCGGCCCCCAAGCCTGCTGCTGGCACCCCGTCCCGTCCGACGCCGGGACCGGCCAGGAAGGCCGCCGCCCCCGCCGAGGAGAAGCCGGCGGCCCCGGCTGCCCCGTCGTCCGCGCGGGAGACGCCGGCAGCCCCGGAGGCTCCCGCCGCCGACACCCCCGCTCCGGCCAAGGCCGCCCCGAAGGCGCCCGCAGCCGAGGCACCGGCGCCCGCCGCCGCCCCTGCTCCGGCAGCCGCTGGCGCAGCCCCCGGCCCGCGGCCGGCACAGCCTGGTCCCCGACCGGCTGCTCCCGGCCCGCGCCAGCCGCAGACCTCCGGCCGCTCCGGCGGCCAGGGTGGTCAGGGCGGTCGTCCCGGAGCTCCTCGCCCCGGCAACAACCCGTTCGCGTCCTCGCAGGGCATGGGTCAGCGTCCCGAGCGCACCGAGCGTCCGGAGCGCACCGACCGCCCTGAGCGCACCGACCGCCCCGAGCGGACCGACCGTCCCGAGCGGACCGACCGCCCCGAGCGGACCGACCGTCCCGCTCGTGACGGCGGCGCACCTCGTCCCGGCGGGGCTCCGCGCCCCGGTGGTGGTCAGGGCTCGGCCCGTCCCGGCAACAACCCCTTCGCGCCCTCGCAGGGCATGCCTCGCCCCCAGGCGCCGCGTCCCGGTGGCCAGGCCGGCGCTGCCGGTCCTCGTCCGGGTGGCCCGCGTCCCGCGGCGCCTCGTCCCGGCGGCGCCCGTCCCACGCCCGGCGCCATGCCGAGCCGTTCGTCCGTGCCGCGTCCCGGTGAGCGTCCCGCCCGTGGTGGCGGCGGCGGTCGTCCCGGTGCGCCCGGTGGTGGCGGCGGCGGCTTCGGCGCGCGTCCCGGTGGTGGCGGCGGCTTCGCCGGCCGTCCCGGTGGCGGTGGTCGTCCCGGCGGTGGCGCCGGTCGCGGCGGCACCCAGGGTGCCTTCGGTCGCGGCGGCAAGCCCGCCCGCGGACGCAAGAGCAAGCGCGCGAAGCGTCAGGAGTTCGAGCAGATGCAGGCGCCGTCCATCGGTGGCGTCTCGGTGCCCCGTGGCGACGGCTCGACCGTCGTGCGCGTGCGCCGCGGCTCGTCGCTGACGGACTTCGCCGACCGCATCAACGCCAACCCGGCGTCGCTGGTCACCGTGCTGTTCCACCTCGGTGAGATGGCGACGGCGACGCAGTCGCTCGACGAGGACACCTTCAAGGTGCTCGGCTCCGAGCTCGGCTACGACATCCAGGTCGTCTCGCCGGAGGAGGAGGAGCAGGAGCTCTTCGCGTCCTTCAACATCGACCTCGAGGGCGAGGAGTACTCCGACGAGGAGCTCCAGGCCCGTCCGCCGGTCGTGACCGTCATGGGTCACGTCGACCACGGAAAGACCCGCCTGCTGGACGCGATCCGCAACGCCAACGTCATCTCGACCGAGGCCGGCGGCATCACCCAGCACATCGGTGCCTACCAGGTCGCCGTGCAGCACGAGGACCAGGAGCGCAAGCTCACGGTCATCGACACCCCCGGTCACGAGGCCTTCACGGCCATGCGTGCCCGTGGTGCCAAGGTCACCGACATCGCGATCCTCGTCGTGGCCGCGGACGACGGCGTCATGCCGCAGACCATCGAGGCGCTCAACCACGCCCAGGCCGCGGACGTGCCGATCGTGGTCGCCGTCAACAAGATCGACGTCGACGGCGCCAACCCGGCCAAGGTCCGCCAGCAGCTGACCGAGTACAACCTCGTCGCCGAGGAGTACGGCGGCGAGACGATGTTCGTCGACATCTCGGCCAAGCAGGGTCAGAACATCGACCAGCTGCTCGAGGCGGTCCTGCTCACCGCGGACGCCGCCCTCGACCTGCGCGCCAACCCCGAGACCGACGCCCGCGGCGTGGCCATCGAGGCCAACCTCGACCGTGGTCGCGGTGCGACGGCGACCGTCCTCGTCCAGCAGGGCACCCTGCGGGTCGGCGACGCGATCGTCGCCGGATCGGCCCACGGCCGCGTCCGCGCGATGCTCGACGAGCACGGCAAGCAGGTCAAGGAGGCGACCCCGTCGCGTCCCGTCCAGGTGCTCGGACTCGCGTCCGTGCCCCGCGCCGGCGACACCTTCGTCGTCGCGCCGGACGACCGCACCGCCCGGCAGATCGCCGAGAAGCGCGAGGCCGCGGACCGCCAGGCCAGCCTGGCCAAGTCCCGCAAGCGCATCTCCCTCGAGGACCTCAACGAGGCTCTCGCGGCCGGCAAGGTCGAGACGCTCAACCTCATCCTCAAGGGTGACGCGAGCGGTTCGGTCGAGGCGCTGGAGGACGCCCTCCTGCAGATCGACGTGGGCGAGGAGGTCGACCTGCGCATCATCGACCGCGGCGTCGGCGCGATCACGATGAACAACATCAACCTCGCCGTCGCCTCCAACGCGGTCATCATCGGCTTCAACGTCCGCGCCGAGGGCCAGAACGCCGAGTACGCCGACCGCGAGGGCGTCGAGATCCGCTACTACTCGGTCATCTACCAGGCGATCGAGGAGATCGAGGCGGCCCTCAAGGGCATGCTCAAGCCGGAGTTCGAGGAGGTGGAGCTCGGCACCGCCGAGATCCGCGAGATCTTCCGCTCCAGCAAGTTCGGCAACATCGCCGGATCGATCGTCCGCAGCGGCGAGATCAAGCGTGGCGCGAGGGCTCGCATCACGCGCAACGGGGTCGTCGTCTCCGAGAACGTCGAGGTCGCCGGCCTCCGACGCTTCAAGGACGACGTCACCGAGGTGCGCGAGGGCTTCGAGTGCGGCATCAACCTGGGGTCCTACAACGACCTCCAGCTGGGTGACCTCATCGCGACGTACGAGATGCGCGAGAAGCCGCGCGACTGAGCACCTGCGCGTGACGCTGCGAGGGACGAGCGGGCCGGACCTACCATCCGCCGCTCGTCCCTCGCGGCTCCCGGCCTCTGCCTTCATAGTCGGGCGGAGGTTGGGCGGTGGCTGGCGTCGGGCCCTGTCGGGACGGGACGGGCTGGGTCTGGCGGGAGCAGCGAGGCACGAGCTGCGGATGGAAGGCCCGTCCCGACAGGGCCCGACGGACACGAAGGACGACGATGAACTCCTACCTGGCGCTCGTGGCGCCTTCGCACAACCGGGTGTATGCCGATCGGGCGCCCGCCCTCATGGCGGCCGAGCTGCGTTGTGTCGCTGATGCGCTCGTGCCGGACGGCGTCATGGACGTCGCGCCGGTCGAGGTGGCGGGGGTCGACTACCTCGGGTTCGAGACGGCGGCGCCGCTGACCGGCGACCCGCTCCGCGCGGTGTCGGCGCTGTCCGGCATACAGGCCCTGTATCTGCGCGAGGGCGACGAGCACGCTGCCCTGCTGAGGCCGGTCGCGCTGGAACGACCAGACCGGTTCCCGAGCGACCTGGTCACGATCCTGAAGTACCAGGGCAAGACCAACGAGCAGTTCACCCGGCTGCTGCTGACCGTCACCGCCATGGCGACGGCGTGGCCCGAGCGCTACCTCGACGGCACGATGACGGTCCTGGACCCGATGTGCGGTCGCGGCACCACGCTCAGCACCGCCATCACCCTCGGGCTGGACGTCACCGGCATCGACCTGGACGCCAAGGACCTCGAGGCCTACCAGGCCTTCCTCAGCACCTACCTGCGCCAGCACCGGTTCAAGCACAAGCTGACCTCCGGCGCCATCCGCCGCAGCGGCAAGACCCTCGGGCGCCGCTTCGACGTCGAGCTGGCCGCCGACAAGGACGACTACAAGGCGGGACGCGTGCAGCGCGTGACCTACCTGGGAGTCGACACGACCAGGCTGCAGGGCCTGCTGCCCGCCGGGCAGACCAACGTGATCGTCACCGACACGCCCTACGGCGTCCAGCACGGCAGCCACGGCGACCGCCTGGCCCGCAGCCCGCTCGACCTGCTCGACGAGGCGCTGCCCGGGTGGGTCCGGGCGCTGCGCACCGGGGGCGCGGTCGGGCTCGCGATCAACCGGCACGTGGCCCCCCGCGACGACGTGACCGACCTGCTGGGGCGACATGGCCTCACCGTGGTCGACCAGGGTGGTTACGGTGGACTCCGTCACCGCGTCGACGCCTCCATCGACCGCGACATCGTGGTCGCCCGCAAGGGCTGACCCATGCACCACGCCCGTCGGCACCCCCGCCGGCGGCGTCCGACCCATCACGAAGGGGCACTCTCATGGCAGACCCGGCACGCGCCCGCAAGATCGCCGACCGCATCAAGGTCGTCGCGGCCGAGTATCTCGAGTACCGCCTCAAGGACGAGCGCCTCGGCTTCGTCACCATCACCGACGTCCGCGTCACCGGTGACCTGCAGCACGCCTCGATCTTCTACACCGTCTTCGGCTCCGACGAGGAGCGCGAGGGCACCGCCGCCGCCCTGCAGGACAACCTGGGCCGGATCCGGTCCTACGTCGGCAAGGCCCTCGGCATCCGGCTCACCCCGAGCCTGGAGTTCATCGCCGACGCTCTGCCCGAGACGTCCTCCCAGCTCGAGGACGCGCTGCGCAAGGCACGCGAGCGGGACGAGGAGCTGGCCCGCCAGCGCGCGCAGGCCGCCTACGCCGGTGACGCCGACCCCTACAAGAAGCCCGTGGGCGCCGACGACGAGCTGTCCGGGGTGGGCGCGGCACCGACCAACTCCGCCGGCGACGCCACCTCCGCCAGCGACGCCACCTCCGCCGGCGACGCCACCTCCACCAGCGACTCGGACTCGGTGGACGGCTACACGGCCGTGCCCCCGCCCGCGTCCGTCAAGGACGGCGGCGTCGACGCCGAGGAGGCCTCCCAGCTCGAGGACGTGGCCGCGCTGGACCTGGTCGACCAGGAGGAGGGCGCCGCCCAGGGCACCGGGCGTGCCGATGGCTAGGAGCCGTGACGCCGACGGACCCGACGGCCTGCTCGTCGTGGACAAGCCGGCCGGCTGGACCAGCCACGACGTGGTCGGGCGGGTCCGCAGGCTGGCCGGCACCCGCAAGGTCGGTCACGCCGGCACGCTCGACCCCATGGCCACGGGCGTCCTCGTCCTGGGGCTGGGGCGCGGCACCAGGCTGCTGACCTTCCTGGTGGGCTGCGACAAGGCCTACGACGCGACGATCCGCCTGGGCCAGGCGACGGTCACCGACGACGCCGAGGGCGAGGTGACGGCGACCACGCCGGTGGACGGTGTCACCCCCGAGCGCGTGGCGGCCGCGGTGGCCGGGCTCACGGGCGCCATCGAGCAGGTCCCGAGCGCCGTGTCGGCGATCAAGGTCGACGGGCGCCGCTCCTACGCCCGGGTCCGGTCGGGCGAGGACGTCGAGCTGCCCGCGCGCCCGGTCACGGTGTCCCGCTTCGACATCCACGACCAGCGCGTGGCGGGGGAGACGGCATACGACCTGGACGTGAGCGTCGAGGTCTCGTCGGGCACCTATGTGCGCGCCCTGGCGCGCGACCTCGGCTCGGCCCTCGGCGTGGGTGGTCACCTGACCGCGCTGCGCCGCACCCGCGTGGGCGGCTACGCCCTGGACGTGGCGGCGGACCTCAATGGCCTGACGGCGGCGTATGACGCCGCGCGCACCCGCCTCGGGGTGGACCGGCTCGACCGCGCGGACCTGCCCGCCCTGCCGCTGCTGGACCTGGCGACCGCGGCGCGCGCGCAGTTCCCGGCGCACGAGCTCACGGCCGAGGAGGCCACGGCGCTGGGCTACGGCCAGCGGATCGGCTCCGGGGTGCCGGGGGAGGGCGTGGTCGCGGGGTTCGCCCCGGACGGTCGCCTGGTGGCGATGCTGGACGAGACGCGGGCGCAGGCCCGCAGCCTCGTGGTGCTGGCCCCGGCCGAGCCGCGCTGACGACGCGTCACCAGCCGGGCATCAGCGATAGAACGCCGCGATCATCGCTCTCTCGGCTTCGGTGAGGTGGTCGCGCATGATCCGCTCGGCGGCGGCCGGGTCGGCGGCGCGGATCGCGTCCAGGACGTCGGCGTGCGCGGCGTGCTCGCTGTCGGCGGCGATGTAGGTCGCGAGCGGGGGCAGCAGGGCGTGCGCGCGGGTGGTCTCGTCGAACAGGTGCGACAGCGTCGCCTCGGCCCGGCGGTTGCGGGCGGCGGCGGCGATCCGCCGGTGGAACAACGACGCGGCACGGACGGCCTCCGCGTGCTCCGAGGCGGACACCTGCTGCTCCAGGAGGCCCTCGAGGTCGGTGACCAGGGCCGCGGTCACCCCGGCGGCGGCCGCGGCGGCGACCATGGGCTCGACGGCCCGGCGCAGCTCCATGACCTCGCGGATGTCGTGGAAGCCCATGCTGCTGACGGTGTAGCCGCGGCGGGGGATGACGGTGACCCAGCCCTCGACGGCGAGCATCTGCAGGGCCTCGCGGACGGGGGTCTTGGAGACGGAGTACTCCTCGGCGAGGGACTTCTCGAGGAGCAGGTCGCCCGGGTGCACGTCGGTCGCGACGATCCGCGCGCGCAGCTCGTCGCGCAGCCGCTCGGACATGGACTCGTGGGACATGGGGCCATCCTGGCAGATCCACCGGCCGAGAACCCTTGCGGATCTCCGTCATATATCTGCAGTATGTCTATCGACATCCCCGAACCAGGAGCTGACAATGACGTCTGCGCGCTCTGCTGCACCCCCCACCGCCCCGCCGGACCGGCTCACCCCCGGCGCCCGCAAGGCCCTCGTCGCCTCCATGGTGGGCACCCTCATCGAGTGGTACGACTACGCCCTCTACGGCGCCGCCGCGGGCCTGATCATCGGCCCGCTCTTCTTCCCCCAACAGCCTCTCGGCCGCGGGCGACCTGGCCGCCTTCGCGACCTTCGCCGTCGGCTTCCTCTTCCGCCCCCTCGGCGGGCTGATCATCGCCCACATCGGTGACCGCGTCGGGCGCAAGCCCGCCATGATCCTCACGATCGCGCTCATGGGACTCGCCACCGTCGGGATCGGCCTGCTGCCGACCGCGGCCACCCTGGGCATCTGGGCCGCCGTGCTGCTCGTGCTCCTGCGCATCCTGCAGGGCTTCGGGGCCGGCGCCGAGCTCGCGGGCGCCCTGACGGTGGTCGCCGAGTTCGCGCCGCCGCGCCGCCGCGGGTTCTACACCGCCATCGTGCTGTCCGCGCCGCCCGCCGGCACGCTCCTCGCCACCCTGGCCTTCCTCTCCGTGTCGTCGGTGCCCACGGAGACGCTGCTGGGCGGCCTGTGGCGCGTGCCCTTCCTCGTGTCGGCGGTCCTGTTCTTCCTCGCCCTGTGGATCCGCCGCCACATGGACGAGACGCCGGAGTTCGCCGCCGCCCAGCGCCGCCAGGAGCACCAGCGCAAGCAGGCCGTGCCGGCGGCCGAGCTCCTGCGTGGCTCCTGGCGCCAGGTGCTGCTGGCCTTCCTGTCCGTCACCGGGCACAACGCCAACAACTACATCCTCGCGGCGTTCTCGCTCTCCTACCTCACCAAGCAGGCCGGCATGGCCAAGCCCGAGGCGCTCCTCGCGGTCTCGATCGCCTCGCTGTGCGGCGTCCTCGCCTCGCCCGTCGGCGGCCTGATCGGCGACCGGATCGGGGCCGGACGGGCCATGGGGCTCGGCGCCGCGATCGGCGTGCTCTACGCCTACCCGTTGTTCCTGGCGATGCAGACGGGCGACCTGCTGATCGTGACCCTGGCGCTGTGCTTCGGCTACGGCGTGGTGCTGGCGCTGACGTCCGGTGCGCAGGGCGCCTTCCTCACCAACCTGTTCCCCGCCCGCTACCGCTTCTCCGGGGTGGCCGTCGCCCGGGAGCTCAACGGCGCGATCGTCGCGGGCAACACGCCGCTGATCGCGGCGGCGCTCATCTCCGCCGCCCACGGCGGGGTCCACCTGGCGGCCGGGTTCCTCGCGCTGTGCTTCGCCGTCACCCTGCTCGCGGTCCTGCTGGCCCGCGGGTCCGCCGACAACCCCCGGCACCGAGGTCGCCCCGTGAGCCTGCCCACCGATCCACGCCGTATGCCGCGCCGCCTGCCTCGTCCCGCCGAGCTGCGACCGCTGGTGCGCTTCACGGCGCCGAGCCGCGACCTGACCGGCGCCCGCCTCGCCCGGGCCGCCGACGTCGGCGACCTGCGCCGCATCGCCCGGAGGGTCACGCCGAGCGGCCCCTTCGACTACGTGGACGGCGCGGCCAACGGCGAGGAGGGCCTGCGCCGCAACTGGGCGGCCTTCCGCCAGGTCGAGCTGCGCCCGCAGGTGCTGCGGCCGGTGCCCGCGGTGGACCTGTCGGTCGACGTCCTGGGTGGCCGCAGCAGCCTCCCCGTCGGCATCGCCCCCACCGGGTTCACGCGGATGATGCACACCGAGGGCGAGGTCGCCGGCGCCCGGGCCGCGGCGAGGCACGGCGTGCCGTTCGCGCTGTCCACGATGGGCACCACCTCCATCGAGGCGCTCGCGCAGGCGGCGCCGGACACGCGGCGATGGTTCCAGCTCTACCTCTGGAAGGACCGGCGCGAGGACTGCCTCGAGCTCGTGCAGCGGGCCCGCGCGGCGTCATACGACACCCTCCTGGTGACCGTGGACACCGCCACCGGCGGGCTCCGGCACCGGGATGCCCGCAACGGGATGACGATCCCGCCCACGCTGACCTGGCGGACCGTCCTCGACGCGTCCTACCGCCCCCGGTGGTGGTGGGACTTCCTCACCACCGAGCCGCTGACCTTCGCGTCCCTGACGGACATCACGACCGCCACGTCCGCCGTGATCGGCTCGATGTTCGACCCCACCCTGGGCCTCGAGGACCTCGACTGGATCCGGTCGGCGTGGCCGGGATCGTTGGTGGTCAAGGGGATCCAGTCCGCCGACGATGCCCGCATGGTCGTGGACCGGGGCGCCGACGCGGTCTATCTCTCCAACCACGGCGGTCGTCAGCTGGACCGGCCACCGGTGCCGCTGCGCGAGCTCCCGTCGGTGCGGGCGGCCCTCGGGCCCGACGTCCCGATCATCCTCGACTCGGGGATCACCTCGGGCGCCGACGTGCTCGCGGCGCTGGCGCTCGGCGCCGACTTCACCATGATCGGCCGGGCCTACCTCTACGGCCTCATGGCCGGGGGAGAGCGCGGCGTGGACCGGCTGCTCGAGCTGCTCACCCGCGAGATGGCCACGACCATGCAGCTGCTCGGGGTGGGCTCGGTGTCCGAGCTCGGACCCGAGCACGTCCGCCTCGACTGGCTCGAGCAGCGCTGAGGCTCGGCCGGGCTCCCGCCCGACGGGCTCCCAGGCTCGACCGGCGCCACGGCGCCGAACAGGGGAGAGTGTGAGATGCGTCCTTCCTTTTCGCGACGCGAACAGGCACACTCGCCCGAAAGCTACTCGTGGGTCACCCCGCACCCATCCCTCGACGTGGAGGAGAAGACATGCCCCTGCTGTCCGCCAAGGACGAGAAGGTCGACTGGCCGGTCATCGACAACCGCATGGAGAGCGTCGCGCACGTCTTCCGTGACCGGGCCGCCAAGACCCCGGACGGAGCCGGCTTCCAGTACTTCCGCGGCGACGAGCTGCAGACGCTGACCTGGCGTCAGGTCAAGGACCGGGCCTACGACCTCGCGGCCGGGCTCATCGTGCTCGGCGTCCAGCACGAGGACCGGGTCGCCGTCGCCTCGACCACCCGGCTGGAGTGGGCCCTGGCCGACCTGGCCATCATGTGCAGCGGCACCGCCACCAGCACCGTCTATCCGACGACCATCGCCAGCGAGGTGGCGTTCATCATCGCCGACTCCGGCAGCCGGGTCGTCTTCGCCGAGGACGACACCCAGGTCGCCAAGGTGCGCGAGCAGCGCGACCAGCTCCCCGACGTGATGAAGGTCGTGACCTTCGACGGGACCCCGGACGGCGACTGGGTCATCACGCTCGACGACCTCGCCGAGCTGGGCCGGACGGCACTCGCCGAGGACCCGCAGCTGGTCGACCGCCGCATCGACGGCATCTCGCGCGAGCACGTCGCGACCCTCATCTACACCTCCGGCACGACCGGCCGTCCCAAGGGTGCGATCCTCACCCACGACTGCATCGTCTACGAGGGCGCCGCGGTCGACGCGGTCCAGCTCGTGACCCAGGACGACCTGCAGTACCTCTGGCTGCCGCTCTCGCACGTCATGGGCAAGCTGCTGCTGGCGCTGTCCTTCCAGGTGGGCTTCCCCACCTGCATCGACGGCCGCATCGACAAGATCGTCGAGAACATGGAGATCGTGAAGCCCACCTTCATGGGTGCGGCGCCGCGGATCTTCGAGAAGGCCTACGCCCGCATCAGCACGGTCCTCATGGAGGGTCCGCCGCAGAAGGTCAAGATCGCCACGTGGGCCCTCAAGGTCGGCCGCCAGGTGGCCGAGCTGAAGGAGCGGGGCGAGTCGATCCCCGTCCCGCTGCAGCTGCAGCACCAGCTCGCGGACCGTCTGGTGCTCAGCAAGGTTCGCGCGCGCTTCGGCGGCCGGATCAAGTCCATGGTCTCCGGCTCGGCCAAGCTCGACCCGGAGATCGCGCGCTGGTTCGCCGCGTGCGGACTGCTCATCACCGAGGGCTACGGCCTGTCCGAGACGAGCTCCGCCTCCTCGGTCAACCGTCCCAACCCCGGGAGCTACAGCTTCGGGACGGTGGGGTGGCCCGTGCCGGGCACGCAGTTCAAGACCGCCGAGGACGGCGAGATCCTGATGAAGGGGCCGGGCGTCATGCGCGGCTACCACAACGCCCCCGAGCTGACCGAGCAGGTCTTCACCGACGGGTGGTTCCACACCGGCGACATCGGCGAGATCGACGACCGCGGCTTCATCCGCATCACGGACCGCAAGAAGGACGTCTTCAAGACCTCTGGCGGCAAGTACGTCGCGCCCTCGCAGATCGAGATCCAGTTCAAGGGCCTGTGCCCCTACGCCAGCCAGTTCATCGTCTACGGCAGCGAGCGCAACTACGTCACCGCCCTGATCGCGCTGGACGAGGTCATGATCATGCCCTGGGCCCAGGAGCACGGTCTGGCCGGCAGGTCCTATGCCGAGGTGGTCGCCTCTCCCGAGGCCGAGCAGCTGATCCAGGGGTATGTCGACCAGCTCAACAGCGGGCTCAACCGCTGGGAGATGGTCAAGCGGTTCTCGATCCTGCCTCGCGACCTCACCGTGGAGGACGGGGAGCTGACCCCGAGCCTCAAGCTCAAGCGCAAGGTGGTCTCCGACCGCTTCGCCGACCACATCGAGCGCAACTACAGCGCCTGAGGTCATCACCGCCGCCCAGCGGCCGGGCGAGCCCTCGTGGCTCGCCCGGCCGTTCGCCGTCCCCGCCCGCGTGCGGGTTCTGCGCTGGGAGCGCGGGGTTCGCACGGTGCGGGTGGACGCGCCTGAGAGCATGGGGCCATGTACGTCCCCGCGCACTTCGCCATGACCGACGACCAGGTGCGCGAGCTCCTGCGCACCTGCGAGATGGGCGAGCTGGTCACCCATGGCGAGGACGGGCTGCACGCCACCCCGCTGCCGTGGCTGTATGACGAGCAGGCCGGGCCGCTCGGCACGCTGGTCGCCCACGTCGCCCGCACGAATCCCCAGTGGCAGCATGTGAATCCGCAGGTGGGGTCAGGGGCGGTGGCGCGTTCGTCCGAGGCCATGGTGATGCTGCGCGGCCCTGACCACTACGTGAGCCCGGGCTGGTTGCCGTCCAAGGCCGAGCACGGTCGGGTCGTCCCGACGTGGGACTACCTGACGGTGCACGCCTACGGACCGCTCGTGGCCGTCGACGACCCGGATCGGGTGCGTGACGCGGTGACGCGGCTGACGGCGCGCCACGAGACCGGGCGCCCGGAGCCGTGGACGCCGGACGAGGCGCCCGCCCCGTGGCTCGAGGGGCAGCTCCGGGCCATCGTGCGCATCGAGGTGCCGATCACGCGGTGGGTCGCCAAGGCGAAGATGTCGCAGAACAAGACGCCCGCCGACGTGGAGGCCGAGATCGCCGCGCTGCGTGGGTCGGGGAGGCAGGAGGCGGCGGCATACAAGCAGGCTGTCTCCCTGCCCGCGGCGCAGCGACGGGCGCAGGTGCTGGCCGACGTGGGCCGGCGCCGTCGCCCGGGAGACTAGAGTTGGGACGTGCATCGATGGAATGACCTGTCCCAGATCCCCGCGGACCTCGGCCCGACGGTCGTGACGCTGGGCAACTTCGACGGCGTCCACCGGGGGCACAAGGCGGTCCTGCAGGCGGTCCTGCAGCTGGCGTCCGAGCGCGGCGCGCAGACGGTCGCGGTGACCTTCGACCCCCACCCGGTCGCGGTGCTGCACCCGGAGCGCGCGCCCGCCCCCGTCACGTCCCTCGAGCACCGCCTCGACCTGATCGAGCACGTCGGTCTCGACGCGGTCCTCGTGGAGGAGTTCACGCACGAGCTGGCGCTGATGTCGCCCGAGGACTACGTCCGCACCGTCTTCGTCGACGCCCTGCACGCGTGCGCCGTAGTCGTCGGCGAGGACACCCGCTTCGGCCACAAGAACTCCGGCGACGCCGCGACGCTGCGCGAGCTCGGCGCCCGCTACGGCTTCGAGGTGATGACCGTCGCCGACCTGGGGGAGGGCCAGCGCTGGTCCTCGAGCCTGGTGCGGCAGCGGCTGGGCGACGGCGACGTCGCCGGGGCGGCCGCGGTGCTGGGGCGCCCGCACCGTGTGATGGGCACCGTCGTGCACGGCGACCACCGCGGCCGCGAGCTCGGCTACCCGACCGCCAACCTGAGCCAGGACGCGCAGGGGATGATCCCCGCGGACGGCGTGTATGCCGGGTGGCTGACCCGGGTCGCCCTGGATGACGACGACCAGGAGCGCGTGCTGCCCGCCGCGATCTCGGTGGGCACCAACCCGACCTTCGAGGGCACGCAGCGACGGGTCGAGGCCTATGTCCTGGACCGCACCGACCTCGACCTCTATGGCGACCAGGTGGCGGTCGAGTTCGTCGAGCGGCTGCGCCCCACGCTCAAGTTCGACTCGGTCGAGGAGCTCCTGGCGGTCATGTCGGACGACGTCGCGCGCTGCCGCGAGGTGCTCTCGTCGATCGTGCCGGCCTGACCTCGCCTGCTGCGCGCGACGGCGTGGCGCGACGTGCTTCGTCCTGGCACCGCTACCGGTGAGTAGGTAGGGTCTGCCCATGCCGTTGCCCCGACGCCTCCCGCGCACCTACGCCGACCTCACCGCGTTCCTCGGGTCGGCCGAGGCCATGCGGCGGTTCATGAACCTCTGGCCGCCATTCCTGTGCTCCAGCATCCACATCACGGCGATCAGCGAGGACTTCCGCCACGTCGCCGTGCGCCTGCGCAAGCACCGGCTCACCGCCAACTACGTGGGGACGCAGTACGGCGGGTCGCTCTACTCCATGACCGACCCCTTCTGGATGCTGCTCGTGCTGCGCAACCTCGGCTCGGACTACGTGGTGTGGGACAAGGCCGCCGAGATCGAGTTCGTGGCGCCCGGCCGCACCGAGGTGTCGACGGAGTTCCGGCTCACCGAGGAGCACCTCGAGCAGATCCGCCGCGAGACCGCCGACGGCGCCAAGTGCCTCGTGTGGTTCGACAACGAGGTCGTGGGGACCGACGGCTCGGTGGTGGCCCGCGTGCGCAAGCAGGTCTACGTCCGGCGCAAGCGCGACCGCGGGGCCGTCACCGGTTGAACGCCGCTCACGGGCTGGTCGCCGAGCTCACGGGCAACGCGATGAGGTCCTGCGAAGACGTCAGCTACTTCCTGCAGAAGTGGCCAGGGATGATGATCTACGTCGGAGCCCACGTCCCAGGCTGCGGCAGCTTCAACCACGCGGACGACGTCCAGTTCGACGAGGTGCGTGTCATCGGCACCAAGCCCGCATCAGGCGGCAGTGCTGCCAGCCGGTCACGGGTGGAGTACGAGTCGCAGCGGGTCTCGCCATTCCTGCCGACGAGGCAGAGCTGTCCGACGTGGTAGCGACAGCAGCCCTCCGCGAAGCGACGCTGGGGACAGGAACCGCACCGAGAGCTAGATGTACTGACCGGACACGTTGATCGGCCTGGGAGGCGGGTCAGGCCCGCTGGCGTGCCCGGTGTCTCCGCACGGCCTCCCGGCTCGCACAGCGTGGTGAGCAGTAGCGCTGGGTTCCGTTGCGGGAGACGTCGACGATGACACGCGCGCATGGCTGGGAAGCGCAGCGCCCAAGCCGGTCGATTCCCCTGGTGGTCAGATGCAGGGCCGTCCCGACCGCAAACACCGACTGCAGCACCAGAGCCACGTCGTCGTCGACGTCGCGGTAGTGAAGATGCCAGCCCTCGCCGTCGTGGTCGGTCAGGCGCGGGTAGGCGGACACCCCGGCCATCTGCGCGTTCAGCAACGCGGCACGCTCGTCAGGGGTGGGTGCATCCACCACCGCCAACCAGCCGTCCACGACCTGACGACACCGATCATGGTCTCCGGCCTGTTCGGGGAACGGCATCGTCATCCCGAACTCGCGGGTGCGCGCCACGATCCCAGCGTGGTCGGCGGGCCAGTCGTCGGCGAGGGACTGTGCCAACAGCACGGCATACTCACCGTAAGGGTTGAGATGCATAAGGTCATTACATCAGGGTCGAGCCATGACATCGCACGCGCTACTTCTCCCGCTCGCCCCCGGTTCCATGGCTGGGATGGCCGTGACCGCCCTGGTGATGGTCCTCACGCCCGGGCCCAACATGATGTACCTCGCCTCGCGCAGCATCGGCCAAGGGCGACGCGCCGGGCTGGTGTCTCTGGCCGGCACCGCGCTCGGCTTCATCGTCTACATGCTCATGGCTAATGTCGGCCTGGCGATCGTGTTCGTCGCCGTGCCCTGGTTGTTCATCGGTTTCAAGGCAGCCGGTGTCGCCTACCTCGGCTGTTTGGCCTGGCAGTCGCTGCGCCCTGGCGGGGCTGGGGTGTTCGAGGTCCAGGACCTTCCCCGCGACTCCGACTGGCAGCTGTTCCGGATGGGGCTGGTCACCAACCTGCTCAATCCCAAGGCCGCGATCATGTACCTCACCGTCATCCCGCAGTTCATCGACCCCGCGCGCGGTCATCGCCTGGCGCAAGGCATCGCCCTGGGCCTGGAGCAGATCATCATCAGCATGAGCGTCAACGCGCTCATCGTGCTGGCCGCCGGCAGCATCGCCGTCTTCCTGACCCGTCGACCCTCATGGACCGTCTGGCAGCGCCGGATCACCGGCACCATGCTTGGCGCCGTCACCCTGCTCCTGGCCCGCGAAGTACCGGCGCGGGCCAGGACTTGAGCCCCGATGTCCCACACGAACGCCGCATCGACGCCCCGCCATCGTCTGATCATCGGCCGTCTCGTCGCCGACGAGGCACCCCTCACCCTGGTCCAGCAGGTGCACGGCCGGTCGTGGTTCTGTCCGGAGAGCGCCCGTCCGACGGTGCTCGGCCCCGGCGACGCGGTGGTCGTCCGAGCGCCCGTCACCTACACCCTGTCCACGGACGTGGACGCGCCACCGTCGATCGTGATCGGGCCCGGGCTGGGGTGCTCGGGATCAGACGGCCGGGACCTCTCGGAGGAGCTGGCGGCCGGGGTCCGGACCTGGGGCAACGACCCGGACGGCGAGGACTGCCTGCTGGTGGGCACCTATCGCAGCGACGGCGAGGTGGGGCGGCTCCTGCTGCGGGCCCTTCCGGCATACCTGGTCGTCCGCTCCCCGGCCCCGCCCGGTCGTGCAGGCCTCGGTGCGGCACCTGCAGGAGAGGCCGGGGGAGCCCTGGACGGTCGAGCAGCTCGCGCGCACGGTGGGCGCGATCGCGCACCGGGTGGGCTACGCCAGCCCGTTCAGCTTCAGCGCGGCCTTCAAGCGGGAGTATGGCGGCAGCCCCCAGGCGTGCCGGACCGGCGAGGACCAGCCGGACCGACTTCGCGGACGACGCGCGGCGGGCCGCAGCGTCGAGGCCTGGGAGGTCAGCCCGTCGGCCGCGTCGAGGTGGGATGACGGTGCGCCCCCACGGGCCGGAGCTCAGCGCCGGAGCTCAGCGCTGGAGCTCGGCCTCGACGGCCTTAACGATGACGCGCTGGCCCTGCTCGTCGGGGTGCTCGCCGTCCTCGGCCAGCAGTCGGGTGGGGTCGACGCTCCCGTCGGCCTTGAACGCCGCATAGGTGTCGACGGTGCCGGCGCCGCGCTCGTGGGCCGCCTCGGCGAGCTCGGCGTTGACCCGACGGGTGAGCCGGTCGGTCCAGGCGTTGAAGGAGGAGGACTCCTCCTCCTTGGCCACCGCGCCGTCCACCGAGACGTTCCAGTAGGTGGTGAGGTAGACCCGGACGCCCGAACGGTGCGTGGTCTCGTCGATGGCGGTCAGGGCGGTCCGCACGTCGGCGCCGACGGCCTCGGCCTTGCTGGCGATGCAGGCGTCGTCGCAGTCTCGGTCGGACGTCTCGGTGAACGTCTCGACCACGTCGTTGGCGCCGATCGTGATCAGGACGACGTCGGCGTCGTCGAGGGCCTTGCGGGTGTCGGCGTCGGTCCTGACCTGCTCGATCAGGTCGGGGGTGGTCAGTCCGCTCACGGCGAGGTTGGCCGACGTGACGGGGGCGCCGGGGCGGGAGAGGTCGGCGGCGACGATGTCCCCGAACGACCGGCCACCCGTCGCGGCACCCTCGGCGACCGAGTCTCCGAGGGTGACGACCTTGTGGATCGGGGCACCCTTGGGGGTGGGGGTCGGCGAGGACGACCTGGCCGCCGCCGCGCCGGACCCGCTGACCCCGGTTGCGTTGACGCTGGACCCGCCGGCGCGGGACTGCGCGTGCGCACCCGGGCCGGGCAGGCACGGGTGCCACACCACGGCAGCGGTCACCAGACCGGCTGCGGTGGCCACACCGAGGGGGAGGGCGTGTCGACGCATCACCAAGGATACCCAGCCCGGCTGGGCTCAGACGGTGAGATCCACGCCCTCGCGCTCGTCCAGGTCCTCGACCTCGATCGTGCGCAGCTGCTCGACGGAGGGGTCGTCCTCCTCGCGCAACCGCCAGGCGTGACGCCCGATGGCTCCCTCGAGGGTGTTGCGGGCGAAGCGCCCGTTGCCGAAGGACTCGCCGCGCGGCGTCGCGGCCAGGATCTCGCGGAACCGCGTGATCGCGCCCTCCGACAGGTCGTAGTCGTTCTTGGCCGACAGGTCCTCGATGATCCCCACGAGCTCGTCGTCGGTGTAGTCCTCGAACTCGATGACCGTGTTGAACCGGCTCTGCAGCCCGGGGTTGGTGCGGATGAACTCCGACATCGGCTCGGGATAGCCCGCCACGATGACGACGAGGTCGGCGCGGTGGTCCTCCATCTCCTTGACCAGGGTGTCGATGGCCTCCTTGCCGTACTGGTCGCCGTTGAGCGCGTAGGCCTCGTCGATGAACAGCACGCCGCCGAGCGCGGAACCGACGACCTCGGAGGTCTTGGTCGCGGTCTGCCCGAGGTAGCCCGCCACCAGCTCGGAGCGGTCGACCTCGACCAGCTGCCCCTTGCTCAGCAGCCCGAGCGCCCGATAGATCCCGCCGACGAGACGGGCGACGGTGGTCTTGCCCGTGCCCGGGTTGCCGGTGAAGACGAGGTGTCGCGTCAGCGTGGCGGACCGCAGCCCGGCCTTCTCACGCTTGGCCTCCATCTGCAGCAGGGCGACCTGGCGGTGCACCTCGCGCTTGACGCGGGCGAGCCCGACCAGGGCATCGAGCTCGGCCAGCAGCTCGTCGACGGACTTCTCCGGCTCGGGGGGCGCCACCGGCTCGGCCGGCTCGCTCGGGGTGGTGGGAGCGGCGCGGGGGGCGGACGGCTGCTCGGGGATGCCGGGTGCGCCCGGGCCGGACGGGGGAGGGCCGGCCGGTATGCCGGGTGGCGTCGGCGGGGCAGGGTGCGGGGCATCGCCCACGGACGGGGGTCGCAGCCCGCGCAGCGCCTGCAGGGTCGCCGCCTCGAGCGCCCGCAGCTGCTCGCGGACGGAGTCGGACGACGAGGACGGTGGCGACGCGGATGCTCGCGGCGAGCCGGCGACCCCGGGTGGGGTCGGCGCGTCCGGCATACGGCCGGGTGGTGCTGCCCCGACGGCAGAACCCGGCGCGCCCGCCGCGGCCAGCTGGGCACCGGCGGAGGTGGTCGCGCGACCGACGGCCCCGGAGTCGGCCCCCGGCAGGGTGCACGCGGCCGTGGCGACCTCGGCGAGGGCGGACGCATAGGCCGCGGCGTAGGAGGAGCCGTCGGCGAGCAGGCTCGTCAGCAGGGTGGACGGGGACGACGCGAACCGGCGCCCGCGCGGCGCGTGCTCGAAGAACTCCGACCCCGACCGCCCGAGCTCGGTGGCCCAGGAGGTGTGGACGGTGCTGCCCGGACGTGAGGTCTGGAGCACGGCCGCCGACAGGGCCAGGCCCTCGTCACGGACCCGCTCGGCGTCCAGCCCCGCCGCGCGGCCCGCCTCGACCAGGGCGTCGATCGACGCCCGCAGACCGCCGGGGCCCGACCCGCTCACTGGCCGAGGTCGAGCGAGCCGGCGGCGCGGCGCTCGTCGGTCTGGCGGACGCGAGCGAGGTACTCCTGGCTCTTGGACACCTCGCCCTCGAGGGTGCCGATGGTGGTGGCCATCGTGTCCAGGGCCTCGTTGCGGAAGCTGTCGATGGCGTCCATGGTCGTGTAGATGTTCTGGAAGGCCGCCTGCAGCTGCGGCAGCCCGATCGTCGCCGACGCCGCCTGGCGCTGGATCTCGACGGAGTTGTCGCGCAGCAGCTCGGAGGTGCGCTCGATCATCGTCGAGGTCGTCGCGTTGAGGGCGGTGATCTGCTCGAGGACGAGCTTCTGGTTGTTGAGGGCCTGGGCCACGATGACGGCCGTGCGCAGGGCGCTGACGGTGGTCGTGGAGGCGCGGTCGACGCCCTTGATCAGCTCGATGTTGTTCTTGATCACGATGTCGATGGCCAGGTAGTTCTGGATCGACACGGCGAGCTGGGTGAGCAGGTCCTGGTGCTTCTGGCGGACGTAGAAGAGCACGTCCTCGCGCAGCGCCTTGGCCTTGTCGGGGTCGGTGACGTCCAGCTCCGCGATCTGCGCCGCGACCTTGGCGTCGAGCCGCTCCGCGACGTAGATGTACTGGTTGAGCAGCCCCATCGTGGTCCAGAGCTGGGTCTTCTCCTGGTTGAGCGCGACGTTGTCCTGCTGCAGCTCGGCCTGGCCGTTCTTGAGGGCCTGCAGGATGCCGTCGAGGTGGCCCTGCGCGGACTCGTAGCGGCGGAAGTAGTCGGTGACCTTGTCGCCGAAGGGGATCATCCCGAGGAACTTCTTGGAGCCCCGGGCCTGGCTCGGGTCGAGGTCCTCGACCGTGCGGCGCAGGTCCAGCAGGGACTTGCCGACGCCGGACTCCTGGGACAGGCCGCCCTTCTGCAGAGCCGTGACCGGGGTCTTGAGCAGGCGGTTGGACGACTCGGCGGCCTTGCGGATCTCGGCGTCACCCATGGTGCGCACGTCCGCCGCCTTGGCCTCGAACTCCGGCGACTTGGCCTGCGCGCCGGTCAGCGCCGAGAGGTAGTCGTCGACCTTGGCGTCCAGGCCCGGCATCGCGGACGGGTCGACCGCCGGCGCCATCTTGGGTGCCTGCGTCGCCTGCACGGGCGCGGGGGCGGGCGGGGCCTCGAGCCGCAGGGCGGGCTCGGTGGCGGCTGCGGTCGCGGGAGGGGGCGTGAGCGGCTCGGTCATGGGGTCTCCTCGATCGGTCCGGTGGTCTGGCTCCACCCTGTCACGAGTCGGCAGATCCTGGGTGGACGTCTTCGTCTCTTACCCTTGAGTCATGCCCATCACCCAGAACGCCCCCGGCGCCGTGCGTCACGAGACGCCTGGCGCCTCGTACTACGAGGCCCTCGAGCCGTTGCTGGAGCGGGTCAGCAAGCCCATCCAGTACGTCGGTGGCGAGCTCAACTCCACCGTCAAGGACTGGCACTGCGGCGGCCACGGTCCGGGCGGCGAGGACCTGACCGTGCGCTGGGCCCTGATGTACCCCGACGCCTACGAGATCGGCGTGCCCAACCAGGGGATGATGATCCTCTACGAGGTGCTCAACGAGCGCACCGACGCCCTCGCCGAGCGGACCTACTCCGTGTGGGCCGACATGGAGGAGCAGCTGCGCGCCGCCGGCATCCCGCAGCTCACCGTCGACTCCCACCGCGCCGTGCGCGACTTCGACCTCTTCGGCATCTCCTTCTCCACCGAGCTGGGCTACACCAACCTGCTCGCCGCCCTCGACCTCGCCGGCATCCCGCTGCACGCGGCCGACCGCGGCGAGGACGACCCCATCGTCGTCATGGGTGGCCACGCGTCCTTCAACCCCGAGCCGATGGCGGACTTCGTCGACTGCGCCATCGTCGGTGACGGCGAGGAGGCCGTGCTGCGGGCGACCGACCTGGTCCGCGCGTGGAAGGCCGCCGGGCGACCGGGCGGGCGCGCCGGCATACTGCTGGAGCTCGCGCGGACGGGCGGGGTCTACGTGCCCAGCCTGTATGCCGTGACCTACCGCCCCGACGGCCAGATCGAGGCGGTCACCCCCACCGCACCCGGGGTCCCCGACCGGGTGTCCAAGCACACCGTCATGGACCTCGACGCGTGGCCCTATCCCAAGCAGCCGCTGGTCCCGCTCGCGGAGTCGGTGCACGAGCGGATGTCCGTCGAGATCTTCCGCGGGTGCACGCGCGGCTGCCGCTTCTGCCAGGCCGGGATGATCACCCGCCCCGTGCGCGAGCGGTCCATCACCGGCATCGGCGAGATGGTCGAGCGCGGCCTGGCCGCAACGGGTTTCGAGGAGGTCGGGCTGCTGTCGCTGTCCTCGGCCGACCACACCGAGATCGCCGACATCACCCGTGGCCTCGCCGACCGCTACGAGGGCACGCAGACGGGCCTGTCGCTGCCGTCGACCCGCGTCGACGCGTTCAACATCGACCTGGCCAACGAGCTGACCCGCAACGGGCGGCGCTCCGGCCTCACCTTCGCGCCCGAGGGCGGCTCCGAGCGGATCCGCAAGGTCATCAACAAGATGGTGTCCGAGGAGGACCTGATCAAGACCGTCGCCGCGGCCTACGGCGCGGGCTGGCGGCAGGTCAAGCTCTACTTCATGTGCGGACTGCCCACCGAGACCGACGAGGACGTCCTGCAGATCGCCGAGCTGGCCAAGCGCGTGATCGAGACCGGTCGCCAGGTGTCGGGCCGCAAGGACATCCGCTGCACGGTCTCCATCGGCGGCTTCGTGCCCAAGGCGCACACGCCGTTCCAGTGGGCCTCGCAGCTCTCGCCCGAGGACACCGACGCGCGCCTGGCCAAGCTCCGCGAGTCGATCCGCTCGGACAAGCGGTTCGGCTCCTCCATCGGGTTCCGCTACCACGACGGCGAGCCCGGCCAGGTCGAGGGCCTGCTGTCCCGCGGCGACCGGCGCACCGGCCGCGTCATCGAGGCCGTCTACCGCGACGGCGGGCGCATGGACGGGTGGAGCGAGCACTTCTCCTACGAGCGGTGGATGCGCTGCGCCTCGACCGCCCTCGAGGGGACCGGCGTGGACGTGGCGTGGTACACCCAGCGCGAGCGGGACGAGGACGAGGTCCTGCCCTGGGACCACATCGACTCCGGGCTCGACAAGCAGTGGCTCTGGGACGACTGGCAGGACGCGCTCAACCTCACCGAGGTCGACGACTGCCGCTGGACCCCGTGCTTCGAGTGCGGCGTGTGCCCCCAGATGGGGACCACGATCGAGACCGGCCCGACCGGCCGCAAGCTCCTGCCCCTGTCGGTCGCCAACCCCGGGACGGCCGCGCTGCGCGCCGCGTCGGTGGGCGTGCCGTCGGCGTCGGGCGGCGAGGGCGCCGGGATGCGGGTCTCGACCGACGACGGCTCCGACGCCTGACCGCCCTCGCTGGTTCTCGCTGCCCGGCTCGCAATCCCCACTCGCGACCCCCGCTCGCGCCATTGGTCACCACTGACGTTTTGGATCGTTCACAACCCCCGTCCAGCGTCCATTGGTGACCAATGGCGTGTGATCACGCGTGCGGGCGAGCTGACGACATACGGGCTCTAGGCTCGGACCATGGTCACCGTCGATCGCCTGCAGCCCCGCCGCGACCCCGCGGACCTCGACGTGCTCGTCGAGCTGCGAGCGGCGTGGGCCGCGGATCGCGGGCGTGAGGGGGACCTCGTCGAGCTGCGCCGGCAGCTCGCGGGTTGGGTTGCGGCGCAAGGGGAGTCGCGCCGCTTCTGGGCGGCGTCGATCGACGACGAGCCGGTGGGGATGGTCTCGTTGTTCGTCTACAGCCGTATGCCGGACCTGGCCCGGCCGCAGGGGCGGTGGGGCTATGTCGCCCAGCTCTACGTCCGGCCGCGGGTGCGGCGCCAGGGGATCGCCGTCGCGCTGATGAAGGCGTTGACCGAGCACGCGAGGGACGAGGGGCTGGACCGCCTCGTGCTGCACCCGAGCGAGATGTCGGTGCCGTTCTATGCCTCGCTCGGGTACAAACCGGCCGACGAGCTCATGCTCCTCCCGCTGCGCTGAGTCCGAGTCGCCGGAGGGCGGGTCGTCCAGGAACGGGGTTGTCCCGCCGGGAGCCACGCTGCGACGCTCGATCCATGGGGCTGCACATCGAGGACGACCGGATCGCGCAGGCGGGCGACCTCCGGGCCGGTCTGGGTGGTCTCTTGGAGTACGTCGACCGCGGCCGTCGACGCCCCGTGCTCGACAGCAGGACGGGGGACGAGATCATCGGTTATGACGACGACGGGATCCCTCGTTGACGGGCCGTGCCAGACCAGTCGACGGGGAGCGGGGTCAGGCGCGGGGGAGGGCGAGCGGCAGGGCCCGGGCGCCGGGCAGGGAGGCAAGAGCCGACCCCTCGACCAGGATCTTGGCCCCGCGCAGGCCACCCCCGATCACGACGGGACCCGCCGCGACGACGGCCTCGTCCACGAGGATCAGCCAGTCCTCGGGCAGGCCGATCGGCGTGATGCCGCCCTGGATCATCGCGGTCCGCGTCTCGGCGTCCTCCTGGTCGGCGAAGGACACCTTGCGCACCCCCAGCTCCTTGCGCACGACCTTGTTGATGTCGGCGCGGTCGGTGGCCAGGATCATGACGGCGGCGTAGGTGACCTCGTCGCCGCGGCGGCCCGCGACGACCACACAGTTGGCGGAGGCGTCGGGCGCGACGTCATACGTCTCGCAGAAGGTCGCGGTGTCCGCCAGGTGCGGGTCGATCTCGGCGACGCGGGCGCCCGGGACCAGGTGCGCCGCGGCCGCGACGGGCGGTGCGACGAGGTCGGCGCGGTCAGCGAGGGGGAGCCAGGTCAGGTTTCCTTCGGCGCTCGGCATGGTCCGACGCTAACTGTCCCAGAGCGCGACCCGCCGGTGTCGTCTCGCCTGGTGATCGGGGAGGATGCCGGTATGACGACCGCCCTTGACCTGGTGCCGGAGCTGGAACGCGCGGGGGTGCGGGACATCCGTGCGGACGCGCTGACGCGGGGGATGTACTCCACCGACGCGTCGCTCTATCGGGTGGTCCCGCAGGTCGTCGTCTGCCCGCACGACGCCGCCGAGGTCGCGGCCGTGCTCGACGTGTGCCGCCGCACGGGGGTGCCGCTCACGAGCCGGGGCGCGGGAACGAGCTGCGCGGGCAACGCCGTGGGCCCGGGCGTCGTCCTGGACTTCTCGCGGCACATGGGGCGGGTGCTGTCGATCGACCCCGAGGCCCGCACAGCGGTGGTCGAGCCCGGAGCGATCCACGCGACCCTGCAGCGCGCGGCGGTGCCGCACGGCGTGCGCTTCGGTCCCGACCCGTCGAGCCACACCCGCTGCACGGTCGGGGGCATGATCGGCAACAACGCGTGCGGCAACCGCGCGCTGGGCTACGGCCGCACGTCGGACAACATCGCCGGGATGGTCGCGCTGACGGGCCCCGGGCACGAGCTGCGCCTGACGACAGGGGTGCTCGGTGACGCGCCGACCGTGTCGACGACCGGGGCAGGTGGCGCCGAGCAGGTCGAGGCGGTGCGCTCGCTCGTCGGCGCCAACCTCGCGACGATCCGCACCGAGATGGGCCGGTTCGGCCGCCAGGTGTCCGGTTATGCCTGCGAGCACCTCTTGCCCGAGCGGGGATTCGACCTGGGGCGGGCCCTGGTGGGCTCCGAGGGCACGCTCGCCGTCGTCACCGAGGCCACCGTGCGGCTGGTCACCGACCCGCCCGAGAAGACACTGGTGGTGCTGGGGTTCGACGACATCTACGCCGCCGGCGACGTGGCGCCCCTGATGAAGCAGCTGGGGGCCGTGGCCTCCGAGGGGATCGACCGCCGCATCGTCGACGTGGTGCGAGCACGACTGGGCGACAACGCCGTTCCCGACCTGCCCGAGGGCAACGCCTGGCTGTTCGTCGAGCCGGTGGCGGACTCGGTCGACGAGCTGCGTTCGCGGGTGGCCGATCTCGTCGGCGCCGTCGGGGCGCGCTCGCACCGGGTCGTCGAGGACCCGGTGGAGGGGCGGGCGCTGTGGCGGATCCGCGAGGACGGCGCCGGGCTCGCCGGACGCACCCCGCGCGACCGTCCGGGCCACGCGGGGTGGGAGGACGCGGCGGTGCCCCCGGAGTCCTTCGGCGCCTACCTGCGCGAGTTCGACGCGCTGCTCGAGCAGCACGACCTCACCGGTCTGCCCTACGGCCACTTCGGCGACGGATGCCTGCACATCCGGTTGGACTTCGACCTCGAGCGGCCCGGAGGCACCGACCGGTTCCGCGAGTTCCTCCACGCCTCGGCCGATCTCGTGGCCCGCTACGGCGGATCGGTGTCCGGCGAGCACGGCGACGGGCGGGCTCGCTCCGAGCTGCTGCCCCGGATGTACTCACCCGGCGCCATCGACCTGTTCCGCGGCCTCAAGGGCGCCCTGGACCCGGACGACCTGCTCAACCCCGGGGTGCTCGTCGACCCGGACCCGGTCGACGCCCACGTGAGAGTCGCTGCGGCGCAGGCGGTCTCGACGAGCCGCGACCGGCTGGCCTTCCACTATCCCGCTGACGCAGGGGACTTCACGCAGGCCGTGCACCGCTGCACGGGCGTCGGCAAGTGCCGCGCGGACCACGCGCCGGGCGCCGTGTCGGTGATGTGCCCGTCATACCTCGCGACCCGGGAGGAGAAGGACTCCACCCGCGGCCGCGCCCGCGCCCTGCAGGAGATGCTGAGCCCGTTCTCGGCGATCAAGGACTGGCGCGCGCCCGAGGTGCACGAGGCCCTCGACCTGTGCCTGTCCTGCAAGGGCTGCGCCTCGGACTGCCCGACCGGCATCGACATGGCGACCTACAAGGCCGAGGTGCTGCACCAGACCTACCGCGGGCGGCTGCGCCCGCCGTCGCACTACGCGCTGGGGTGGCTGCCCGCGTGGTCGCGACTGGCGAGCAAGAGCCCGCGGATCACCAACGCGCTCATGGGTGCTCCCGGCGTGGCCAAGGTCGGCATGAAGGCCGCCGGCGTGGACCCGCGTCGTTCGCTGCCGCGGTTCGCCGAGCAGACCTTCCGCGGGTGGTTCGCCGAGCACGGCGCCGACCCGTCCGCCGAGGGATCGCCGGGTCGGCCGGTCGTGATCTTCGTCGACAGCTTCGTGGAGCACTTCTCGCCCCAGGTCGGGATCGACGCGGTGACCGTGCTGCGGGCCGCCGGCTACACGCCGATCGTCACCGGGCGCCAGGTCTGCTGCGGCCTCACGTGGATCTCGACGGGCCAGCTCGACAGCGCCCGGCGGATCCTGACCAAGGCGGTCCGCGAGCTCGATCCGTATGTCGTGCAAGGCATCCCGATCGTCGGCCTGGAGCCCAGCTGCACGGCGGCGCTGCGCCACGACGTGGTCGACCTGCTCGGCACGGACGCGTCGCGCCGCGTCGCCGGGGGAGTGCTGACGCTCGCCGAGCTGCTCGACCGCACCGAGGGCTGGACCCCGCCGGACCTGACCGGCGTCGAGGTCGTCGCGCAGCCGCACTGCCACCACGCCTCCATCCTCGGCTGGGGCGCGGACGCGGCCCTGCTGGAGCGCTCGGGGGCCGAGGTGGTCCGGCTGGGCGGATGCTGCGGCCTGGCCGGCAACTTCGGGGTCGAGCAGGGGCACTACGACGTGTCGGTGGCGGTGGCCGAGCAGCAGCTCCTGCCGGCGGTGCGGGAGGCGGGGCCCGACGCGGTGGTGCTGGCCGACGGGTTCAGCTGCCGCACCCAGCTCGACGACCTCGCGCGGCGCGAGGGCGTGCATCTCGCCACCCTCCTCGCGACCTACCCCCGGTAGAGGCATCGACCGGCCTTCGTTCCCCAGGCTGATGATCCTGCCCGCGGTAGGTCTGGAGCGTCCACGTCGACCGGCACCGGCACCGGCACCGATTCCTGCGTCGGGATCGTGCGCCGCGGCTGCTTGACCTTGACGCAGGGTCAACCCTCCACGATGTCGGCATCACCTCACGATCCTCGCTCTGGCTCTTCCTCACCGCCGAGGCGCTCTCGCTCTTCGGCAACGCCGCGATCGGGATCGTCCTGCCCTGGCTGGTCCTGTCGCGCACCGGCGACGCCTCCGTCACCGGCCTGGTCGCCGCGGCCTCCGGCATACCGTCCGTCGCGGCCGCCCTCGTCGGCGGCTGGCTCATCGACAGGGTCGGGCGCCGCCGGATGAGCGTCCTCGCCGACCTCGGCTCCGCCGTCGCCGTCGCCGGACTCGCCGTCGTCGACCACCTCACCGGCCTCACCGTGGCGTGGTTCGTGGTCCTCGGGGTGCTCGGCGCGGTCTTCGACGTGCCCGGTATGACGGCCCGCGAGACCCTCATGGCCAACGTCGCCACGGCCGGCGGCGTGCCGCTCGACAAGGTCGCGGGCTACCGGCAGGCGGTGTTCGGGGTGAGCTTCCTGGCCGGGCCGGCGCTCGCGGGCACGCTCCTCGCGGTCCTCGACCCCATCCGCGTGGTGTGGCTGACCGCGGCCTGCTCGGCCCTCGCCGCCCTCGCGACCCTGGCGATGCGGCTCGCCCCGGCACCCGCCCCCGCGCAGGACGACGACTCGCCCCGCAGCGGTTGGGCCGTGGTCCGCCGCAGCCCCGCCCTGGTCGCGGTCATCGTGCTGTCCTTCGCCTCCGCCCTGGTCGTCGCGCCCCTGCTCGCCGTCGTCCTGCCCGCGCACTTCCAGGGTCTCGGCGCGCCGGAGCAGCTCGGCCTCGCGACCTCGGCGTTCGCGATCGGGTCGATGGTCGGTGCCGTCCTCTACGCGGTGGCCCTGTCCGGGCGCCGCTGGCTGACCTGGGTGCTCTCGATCGCGCTGTTCACCGGGTCCTTCCTGCTCATCGCACCGCTCGTCGGCTTCTGGCTCGTCGCGGCCGGCATGGCGGCGGCCGGGATCGGCAGCGGCCTCATGGGGCCGATCTCGATGGTGGCGATGACCGAGCACGTCCACGACGCGGTCCGCGGGCGGGTGTTCGGGCTGCTCAACGCCCTCGCGCTGGTCGCCTCGCCCCTGGGTCTCGGCCTGATGGCCGTGCTGCTGCGCTTCCAGCCCCTGGAGGCGGCCGGCTGGGCGATGCTGGTCGCGTGGATCCCGGCCGCGGCCTACGGGATCCTGGCGCCAGGGCTGCGGTCGTTCGTGCTGCCGCCGGCCACACCGGAGGGGGAGACGACGCGTGCTGACGATCGGGCAGCTCGCTGACTACGTGGGGGTGACCCAGCGCGCCATACGGCACTATCACCGGCTGGGTCTGCTCCCCGAGCCGGGCCGGGACCACTCGGGCTATCGGCGGTATGACGGGCAGGCCGTCGTCGACCTGACCCGCATCCGCACCCTGGCCGAGGCAGGCGTGCCGCTGTCCCGGGTCAAGGAGCTGCAGGACGCTCCGCCTGACGAGACCAGGGCGGCGCTCGACGAGATCGACCACGAGCTGGGGCGGCGCATCCGCGACCTGCAGGGCACCCGGCGCCGGTTGCGGAGGCTCGCATCGGGCGATCCGCTCGACCCGGCCGTCCAGGCCTACCTGGACAAGGTCCGCACGCTGGGGGTGTCCGAGCGGATGGTCCGGCTGGAGCGCGACGGGTGGGTGCTCATGCAGGTGCTCTACCCGCAGCTCGTGTCCCACTGGCTGCGGATCAGCGTGGACCAGCTGGACGACCCGCAGTTCCGCGACCTCTACTTCGTCACCGACACGATGTACGACTGGCCGCCCGACGACCCGAGGATCCGCGAGGTGGCCGTGCGCAACGTCGACCACCTGCAGCGGCAGGGCTGGCTGGAGGCCGACCAGGTGGAGGTCGAGCACGGCGCGGCGGCCTATGCGCTGGTGCGGAGCTTCAACGCGGACGGTCGCCCGCCTGGGCGGCCCTGGCGGTGGAGATCGAGGCGGAGCTGGACCGCCGCGGCCTCGCCTGACCTATCTCAGGTAGTCACATTCGCCCGACTTCGCACGCCAGGTCGATGTGACTACCTCAGGTAGATCCGGCAGGGAGATCCGTCAGGTGGGTCCGGCGGGTCAGGCCGGGTCGAGCGCCTCGGCCCGTCGCACGTCAGCCTCGACGAGCTCGCGCTGCTCGCGCCGGTGCTCGCGCAGCGACCACGCGACGGCGCCGATCCAGACGGCGACGATGGCGGCATACGAGAGGTTCTGCACGGCGCCGGAGGCGTCGATCCAGTCGCTGCGCAGCAGGGTCCGCGCGTTGGTGAGCACGATCAGGCCGCCGACGGCCGAGCCGAGGAGGCGCGGTGGCAGGTGCCGGACCAGCCAGGCGGCGATGGGGGCGGCGATCAGGCCGCCGATCAGCAGGGCGAAGGCCATGCCGGGCACGATCGCGCCGCCGCCGAGGCCGAGGAAGAAGCCGATCGACGCCGCGATGGCCACGAGGAACTCCGAGGCGTCGATCGACCCGATGACCTTGCGCGGCTCGAGGCGACCGCTGGCGAGGATGGCCGGCGTGCCGACGGGGCCCCAGCCACCGCCACCGGTGGCGTCGACGAAGCCGGCGACGAAGCCGAGCGGTGACAGGAACCGGCGGCGCAGCGGCTTGCCGAGGTGCTGGGTCGTCACGCTCTGGACCGTGAACCGCACGAGGATGTAGACGCCGAGCGCCAGCAGCACGAGCGACATGATCGGGGCGGCGACCTCGGTCGACAGCCAGGACAGCACCGTCGCGCCGAGGAAGGCTCCGATCGCGCCGGGGATGCCGATGCGGCCGACGACCTTCCAGTCGATGTTGCCGAACTTCCAGTGGCTGACGCCGGAGGCGAGGGTCGTGCCGATCTCGGCGAGGTGCACGGTGGCCGAGGCGGAGGCGGGGTTGGTGCCGGCGGCCAGCAGCAGCGTCGACGACGTCACGCCATAGGCCATGCCGAGGCTGCCGTCGATGAGCTGGGCGATGAGACCGACGATCGCGAGGATGATGATGGAGGGCATGCGGGGGCTCCTGAGACGTGCGGTGGACGAGGGGCGGGAGCGGGTCAGCGACAGAGCTGACTGGCAACCCGCTGCAGGTCCACGTGCCGGCGCACGACGCGTGTCAGGTGCATGGCGTGGTCCTCGGGGAGGGCGGCATGCGAGGAGACTAGGGCGGCAACGCTTATGGGGTCAATAACTTCGGATTATGTCTCACGATCTGGTTTGCGGTATGCCGCAACCACCCGCACGTCGTCCCGGAACCCCACGGAGCGATAGAGCCGACCGGCGTCGTTGGTCGACTCGGTGACGATCACCCACTCGCGCGCCCCGCGCTCCGCCGCCCAGCGTGCCGCCACCCCCAGCAGGTGCCCCGCCAGGCCGCGCCGCCGGTGCTCGGCCACCGTCCCCACCGACTGGTAGCGCGCCCGCCGCCCCAGCGCCACGATCCCGAGGTCCGCCGCCAGCAGCCCGTCGTCCGTGAAGGCGCCGAAGAAGGCCGCGCTCCCCGCTGCCGCCAGGCGTCGTCGCGCGGCGATCTGCGCCAGCGTGAACGCGTCGTGCTCGCGCGGGTCGTAGTCCCCGGTGCGGGCGTTCTCGTCGGCGGCGGCCCGGCGCACCTGGGCCCAGTCGTCTGGCAGCAGCGCCCGGACGGCATACCCCTCGGCCAGCGGCCGCTGCTCCGGCAGCTCGGTCGTCGTGAGGACGGCGTCGGTGCCGACCTCCAGCCCGTGCACGGCATAGGCAGCGGGGTGGGGGAGCCGCGGCAGCCCGAGCGCCACGTGCCCGGCCTGGGGGAACGCCCTGGCGAACACCTCGAGCCAGCGCCCCGCGTCGTCGGGGTCGCCGGTCGTCACGTGCACGTAGTTGCCCCAGTGGAAGTCGGGGTTGTGCGGCGAGCGCACGACGAGGTGGTCCGCGCCCACCTCGATCCGCGACCCCTGGAGCAGCAGGATCTCCAGGTCGGTGCGCGGCCCCGCCGCCAGTGCGCTGAGCATGCCCCTGACCCTAGGGCGCGAGGGGACGATCCGGTATGCCGACCGCCCGGCGTCTCGTCGTGGTGCTGCGCGGCGGCGAGGCGCGCGGGCCGTGAACTCACATGCACAACGACGCATCGGCGCAGGTCGCCTCATCGATCGGGCCCGTTGTGCGTGCGAGTCGCGGCAGGCAGCCGACCCGGGCCGGCGGCGGCCAGCGGGATCAGGCCATGGCCACGGCCTCGCGCACCAGGCCGTCGCTGGCGCGGACGGACGCCAGGGCCACGACGAAGGACCCGACGATCGATGCCGCGAACAGCACCAGCGCCCCGGCGTTGAAGGCCGTGGCGGCGGCCGGCGCCATCAGCAGGCCGCCCTGCAGCGTGGCCAGCCCGACGCCCACGGTGAGCGGCAGCGTGACCTCGCGGCGGCGCACGGCCCGCAGCTGCGACAGGGGAGTGCCGGCGAGGGCCTGCGCCTGCAGGGTGCCGCGCTGGTCGTAGACGCGGGTCGCGTGGACGACGCCGCTGGACGTCACGGCGACGAGCGCGAGGATCGTCAGGGCGACGGCGCACCCCGTGACGAGATCGTCGGCGAGGTGGGGCGTGGCCGGGTCCGGACGGGCGGAGAACGCCGAGGCCATCGCGCCGCCGCACGCCGCCACGATGACTCCGAGGCAGAGCGCGCCCACCGAGCGCCACGTCGTCTGGGGGTCGTCGGCGATGCGCCTGGCGGCGAGCAGGGTCGTGGGGCGGCGGGCCGCTCGGGCCGCGATCCGGGCGCTGACCTGCACGAACCACGGCCCGACGACGTTGACCGTCGCGACCATGGCGACCATCGCGAGCACAAGCACCCCGGTGCCGGCCTGCCCGAGCAGCTGGAAGCCCAGCGTCCAGACCGCTGCCACCACGAGGGCGAGGACGAGTCGCAGGACCGACTGCGCCCGAGGGGTATGCCGGGCCGCCACGCCCAACGGCGTCACGACGACGCGAGCCAGGGTCGACCCGGCGGCGCCCAGGGCGAGCAGGACCACGCCCAGCGCGACGGCGAGGACGATCGGGACGCCCAGCCACAGGTCCCCCGCCCCGAGCGCCCTTCCGTCGAAGCGGAGCAGCCCGACCGGGACCAGGGCGACGGCATAGGCGGCCACGCCTGCACCGGCACCGACGGCGGCCTGCATCCCCGCCTCGAGGAGAGTCAGCGCGGTGACCTGGCCCGACGTGGCTCCCGCCAGGCGCAGCGCGGCCAGGCGCTGGTCGCGGCGCGCGAGGGCCAGCCGGGCGGCAACGCCTCCGAGGGTCAGGATCGGCACGACCAGCAGGGCCGTCGCCACGACGGCGAGCACGACGTAGATCGCGGCGGGGTCGCCGACCTCCGGGTCCAGGCCGCCCGCCCGCCGCGCGAAGGCCTGCAGCCCGCCCGCCGTCACGAGCAGCGCGGCGGTCGCGACGGCGAAGGCCAGGACCGACAGCACCCCCGTCAGCGAGTCCTGGGCCTGGCGCCCGCGCGCGACCATCCGGGAGATCGTCCACACGGTGCGCAGCGACCCCACGCCCGACGTGCTCGCGCCTGCCCGCTGCGCACTCCTGCGGCGCGCGCTCATCGGGTCACCTCGTCGCTCTCGACGCGTCCGTCGCGCAGCCGCACGACGCGTCGGCACCAGCCGGCGACGTCCGGGTCGTGGGTGACGACCACGAGCGCCGCCCCCTGCGCCGCGCATGCCGTCGTCAGCAGGTGCATGACCTCCTGGCCGGTGGTCTGGTCGAGCGCGCCGGTCGGCTCGTCGGCGAAGACGACCCCCGGCGACCCGACGAGGGCCCGCGCGATCGCCACGCGCTGGGCCTGGCCGCCGGACAGCTCGCCCGGGCGGCGGCGCTCGAGTCCCTGCAGCCCCAGTGGCGCGAACCAGTCCCGGGCCCGCACCTCGGCCTGGCGCCGCGCGGTCCCCGCGAGCATGAGGGGCAGGGCGACGTTCTCGATGGCGGGGAGCTCGGGCAGCAGCTGCCCGGACTGGAAGACGAAGCCGAAGTCGCTGCGCCGCAACCGGCTGCGGGCCGCGTCGCCGAGCCGGGCGAGGTCCTTCCCCCGCCACGAGACGGTGCCCGAGGTCGGGGTGACGACCCCGGCGAGCAGGTGCAGCAGGGTCGTCTTGCCGGAGCCGGAGGGTCCCATGACGGCGACGGACGATCCCGGCGCGATGGCGAGGTCGACGCCGGCCAGGGCGGGTGGCGCCTCGTCCCGCGTGGGTCCGTAGGTCTTGACGAGCGCCCGGCCGACGAGCGCCGCCTCGGGGCTCTCGCTGCTCTCGGGGCTCCCGGTGCTCTTGCGGCTCTCGGGATGGTGGGTCTCGGCGCGTGGGGAGGTGGTGAGGTTCATGCCGTCGACCATCCCGAAGGCGCCGTGTCGCGGGCGTCGGACCACGGTGCCGACCTTTCGTCATACCGGGGTCTGAGCCGGAGGACCCACCGGAGGGGCCAGTGGGACCACGGGGGGACCAGCGGGGCGGAGGACTCCCGTAACCTTGGGCCTCATGGCTCGTCAGCGCACCCCCGAAGGTCCCCCTCCGCCTCCCGCGGTGCAGAAGATCCGGCTGCGCTACGCCAAGCGCGGGCGGCTGCGCTTCTCCTCGACCCGCGACTTCCAGCGGGCGCTCGAGCGGGCGCTGCGGCGGGCCGGCGTCCCGATGGCCTACTCCGCAGGCTTCCACCCGCACCCCAAGATCAGCTATGCCAACGCCGCGCCGACGGGCACCGCCAGCGAGGCGGAGTACTTCGAGATCTCCGTGACCGAGCCGGTCGAGCCCTCCCGGGTCGCCGCCGCCCTCGACGAGGCCCTCCCGGACGGCATCGACGTCCTCGAGGCCGCCGACGCGCTGCCCGGGTCGCTCGCCGACCGGCTGCAGGCCTCGGAGTGGATCGTCGAGCTCCGTGGGCTCGACGCCGACCAGCGCGCTCAGGTCGAGCGGACCGTGTCGGCCTTCCTGGCGGCCGAGACGGTCGAGATCAGCCGTATGACGAAGAGCGGGAACCGCACCTTCGACGTCCGCTCGGCGGTGCTCGCCCTCGACCTGCAGGGTGCTGCGGGGCGGGCCGCAGCCAGCGGGGTCACCGTCAGCACGGATGCCCAGCTGCTGCGGGTGCTGCTGCGTCATACGACCCCGACGGTGCGACCCGACGACGTCATCACGGCGCTCGCCGCGACGGGGGAGGGCCTGCCGCAGGCCACCCCGCTGATGACCCGCCTGGTGCAAGGCCCCTGGTCAGAGGCGGACGCCACGGTCGGCGACCCGCTGCGCTGAGGGCCGACCCCGCCACGCCCGGTGGGCGGTCCCCGGGCCACCTGAGAGGTGGGGCGGGCGCGCTGTGCGATACTGCTAGAGGTCACGGTGCGACCCACTTCGTGCCGCTGACCCGACGACATCACGGCGACGTGCGGCGTCGCGACCGATCTGGTCGCCCGTCTCGCCCGACGACCGAGCCGACCGGCTCCGTCGACGTGATGGCGGCGGCACCACGTGAGTGACGCGCCTGGCGCGAGCCGCGCGGTGCAGCAGACGACTTCCGTCGTCGGGGCAACCTGCTCCGGTGACGACGACGACCGCGCACCACGCGGCGACGAGGCGCATCGCGCCGGCAGTGGGCGTGGCCTCGTGGTCGAGAAGGGAACGCCTCCGATGGCACCCGACAACGACACCTTCCCCGCCGACAACGCCGCCGAGGCCGCTGGGGCCACCGAGGGCGCAGAGACCTCGCCGTCCGAGCAGGCCGCCGAGCCTGCCGACACCACGGCGTCTGCGGAGACCACCGAGACCGCGGCGTCTGTTGAGACCACCGAGGCTGCGGCGCCCGCCAAGAAGGCCACCCGCGCCCGCAAGGCCGCCGCCACCAAGCGCGCGCCCCGCAAGGCCGCCAAGAAGGCGCCCGCCGCGGCCGCCGCCCCCAGCGACAGCGACTCCGGCGACAACGACTCCAGCGAGGCCAGCGCCGAGGCGCCCGCCGACGTCGCCGGCCAGGCGCACCGCCCCAGCATCAGCGACGCCGACGACCTGCTCGGCACCCCCGGCACCGATGCCGAGGAGGGCGACGCCCGCGCCGCCGTCGACGCCGTCACCGCTGCCGCGCCGGCCAAGAAGGCCGCCAAGCGCACCCGCCGGGCCACCAAGAAGGCCTCGGCCCCCTCCGTCACCGAGTCCGTCGCCGGCACCGGCACCGACGCCGACGACGACGCGTATGACGCGCCCGGCCTCACCTCCGGGGTCCCGGACCACGCCGCCGAGCGCGCCGCCGCCCAGGCGGACGCCGTCGAGCAGGCCCCCGAGGTCGCCGCCGCAGCGGCTGACGTGGACGCCGACGACAGCGACGAGGAGGTCGTCGACATCGCCCTGGCCGTGCTCGACCAGGACCACCTCAACGACCTCATCAACGAGCTGCCAGTCCGCTCCGCCGACGACTCCGCCGAGCCGACCGTGTCGCCGTTCGGCCTGCTGTTCCAGGCGCCGGACCCCACGGTGGCCCGCCGCTCGCGGCGCGCCACCTCGCCGAGCGTCGACCCCTCCACCATCCAGCGCGACGAGTCCGACGACGCACAGGGTGCGCAGGACGACACCGACGACCTCGACGACTCGGGCTACGGCCGGCCTCGTGGCCGCGTCTCGCGCTCGCGGGACGAGCGGGACCTGCGTGGCCGGGACTCCCGTGGCCGCGACCTGCAGGACGACGCCGATGTGCAGGGCGGGCGTGGTGTTCAGGGCGACGACGACCGTGCCGAGCGGGACGAGCAGGACGACGACCAGGGTCCGCGCCGTCGCCGTCGCGGCGGCAAGGGCCGTCGCGGTCGCTCGGGCTCCGACGACCGCGGCGACGACCGGGGCGCCTCTGACGAGCAGGCCGACGGCGACGACGACAGCGCTGACCGCGGCGGCCGAGGTCGCCCCGGCGACCGTGACGACCGCCAGGTCGACGACGACACGACCAACACGACCGACACGACCGACACGACCGACGCAGACGACACTGACGACACTGACGACGACGGCGAGCAGTCCGGGGGCTCCCGCCGCTCGCGCCGCCGCCGCGGCCGTGGTCGCTCCGGCGGACGCGCGGACTCCGACGGCGACGACCGCAGCGACGACAAGGGTGACGACGAGTCGGACGACTCCGATGAAGGCCGCGACGGCCGCAGCTCCCGCAACGGCCGGGACGACCAGGGCGAGGACGACGACGACTCGTCGAGCTCCTCGCGTCGGCGTCGCCGCCGTCGTCGCTCCGGCTCCGGCGGTGGCGACGACGACCCGCCCGGCACCGTGACCAAGGTCCGCGAGTCGCGCCGCTCCGAGTCCGCCACGGGCATCAAGGGGTCGACCCGCCTGGAGGCCAAGAAGCAGCGCCGTCGCGAGGGCCGTGAGGCCGGGCGTCGCCGCACGATCATCACCGAGGCCGAGTTCCTCGCCCGCCGCGAGAGCGTCGAGCGCACGATGGTCGTCCGTGACAGCGGCGACCGCACCCAGATCGCGGTGCTCGAGGACGGCGTCCTCGTGGAGCACTACGTCTCGCGGGAGCAGTCGGCCAGCTCGACCAGCATCGCGGGCAACATCTATCTCGGGCGCGTGCAGAACGTCCTGCCGTCGATGGAGGCCGCCTTCGTCGACATCGGCAAGGGCCGCAACGCCGTCCTCTACGCCGGCGAGGTCAACTGGGACGCCGCCGGTCTGGAGAACGGCCAGCCGCGCCGCATCGAGAACGCCCTCAAGTCCGGCCAGACCGTCCTGGTCCAGGCGACCAAGGACCCGATGGGTCACAAGGGCGCCCGCCTGACCTCGCAGATCTCGCTGCCCGGCCGCTACCTGGTCTTCGTGCCCGGCAGCTCGATGACCGGCATCAGCCGCAAGCTGCCCGACACCGAGCGGGCCCGCCTCAAGCGGATCCTCAAGGACGTCATGCCAGCCGACGCCGGCGTGATCGTCCGCACCGCCGCCGAGGGGGCCAGCGAGCAGGAGCTGCGCGCCGACGTTGCCCGCCTGACCGCGATGTGGGACGACATCCAGACCAAGGCCGGCGCCCGCGGCACCAACGCCCCCGCGCTGCTCCACGGCGAGCCGGACCTCACCGTCCGGGTGATCCGCGACGTCTTCAACGAGGACTTCAGCTCGCTGGTCGTGTCCGGCCCCGAGGTCTGGGAGACCGTGAGCTCGTATGTCGAGTCCGTGGCCCCCGACCTCGCCCCGCGCCTCACGCGCTGGACCGGTGACAAGGACGTCTTCGTCGAGCACCGCGTCGACGAGCAGCTCGCCAAGGCGATGGACCGCAAGGTCTGGCTGCCGTCCGGCGGGTCCCTGGTCATCGACCGCACCGAGGCGATGACCGTGGTCGACGTCAACACCGGCAAGTTCGTCGGTCAGGGCGGCAACCTCGAGGAGACCGTCACCAAGAACAACATCGAGGCGGCCGAGGAGATCGTGCGCCAGCTGCGGCTGCGCGACATCGGCGGCATCATCGTCGTCGACTTCATCGACATGGTGCTGGAGTCCAACCGCGACCTGGTCGTGCGTCGACTGGTCGAGTGCCTGGGTCGCGACCGCACCAAGCACCAGGTCGCCGAGGTCACCTCGCTCGGGCTGGTCCAGATGACCCGCAAGCGGGTCGGGACCGGGCTCATCGAGTCCTTCTCCACCACCTGCGAGCACTGCAACGGCCGCGGGATCCTCATCTCGTCCACGCCGGTCGCGCCCGGCACCGAGTCCGGTGTCGACCACTCCCACGACCAGGGTGGACGCCGTGGTCGCAAGGGCAAGGGCGGCAACGGGTCCGGCAACGGCGGCTCCGGCAACGGTGGCTCGAACGGGTCCGGCGGCAACGGGTCCAACGGTTCTGGCAACGGCGGGTCCGGCAACGGCGGGTCCGGCAACGGCGGGTCCAACGGGTCCAACGGCAACGGACGGGGACGGGACGACGCGGCCAAGGCCGAGGACTCCGGCCCGACCCCGGCCCAGATCGCGGCCGCTGCGCACGCAGCGGCGATGGCGGCCTCCAAGGCCGTCGTCGACGACGAGCAGCCGGCCTCGCCCGACGAGGTCGCGCGGGCGATCGACGACGCCATGGCCTCGGTCCTGGGCGACGAGCCGGACGCGGCTGCCGCTCCGGTCGACGCCAGCGACGCAACCAGCGCCAGTGACGCCACCGGCGCCCCTGAGGAGGAGCGCCCCGCCCGTGGCCGCCGCTCCGCCCGCAAGGGCCGCGCCTCCAAGGCCGCTGCCGGCGCGCCCGCTCCGGCACCCGTGCCGGCATCGACCCGCGCCGAGGCCGGCTCCGCCGCCAACCCGGCAGCGGAGCCCGACGCCGGCGACCAGGCCGCTCCCGGACCCGACGCAGAGTCGGCCGCCAACGCCGCCGACGACGTCGCGGCGAGCACCGACCACCCCGGCCTCGGCTGGGGTCCCGAGGACACCTCCGACACCGGTGGCTCCGACCCCGGCAGGTCCGGAGCCGGCACCTCCGGCGCCGGGTGGGGCTCGGACAGCGTCGTCGGCGACGTCGACGCCCCGGTCGAGGCGATCGCGGCGGTGACGTCCCTGCCCGAGGCGGCCCACGAGTCGCCCGCCGAGGCAGAGGTCACGCCCGAGCCCGAGAAGCGCCCCCGGCGACGCCGCGGTCGCGTGGTCGCCCCCGCGGGTCCGCCGAAGCCCCTCGAGACGGGCGGTTCGGCATACGAGCCGGTCGGCCGCGGGGAGGACACCGGCGACCCAGAGAGCACTGGGGCCCCGAGCACCGAGGCCTCCGAGGGGACTCCGCAGGCCTGACCCGCCACGGCCCTCGGACGGGGCCGGCAGCGGGACCAGCAGCACGAACCGCCGGGGCGGGGGAGCGAGGCCAGGATTTGGCCGCAGCGCCCCCGCCCCGGTAGCCTGATACGTCGGTGCGTCCACCGTCCCCCGCGTTGCCCAGGCGAAGTGCCAGGCGCGATCGGAGGCCGGTCACGAAGCGACGACCGGTTTCACATCCTCATCAAGAGAGCGAGTCTGCAACGTGTACGCGATTGTTCGCGCAGGCGGGCGCCAGGAGAAGGTCTCCGTGGGCGACGTCCTCATCATCGACAAGGTGAACGACAAGCCCGGCGAGTCCATCCAGCTCCAGCCCCTGCTCCTCGTTGACGGCTCCACCGTCACCAGTGACGCAGCCAAGCTTGCCCAGGTCAAGGTCACGGCCGAGGTCGTCAAGGCGACCAAGGGCCCCAAGATCACGATCATGAAGTACAAGAACAAGACGGGCTACCGCAAGCGCCAGGGTCACCGTCAGCCGACCACCCAGATCAAGGTCACCGCGATCGAGGCCTGAGCCTCCTCGCACCCCCAGCTCACGATTCGACGAAGGCAGGCTTAGTCATGGCACACAAGAAGGGTGCATCCAGCTCCAAGAACGGTCGCGACTCGAACGCTCAGCGCCTCGGCGTCAAGCGCTTCGGCGGCCAGGAGGTCAATGCCGGCGAGATCATCGTCCGCCAGCGCGGCACGCACTTCCACCCCGGCGCCAACGTCGGCCGCGGCAAGGACGACACGCTGTTCGCCCTCGCTGCCGGTGCCGTCGAGTTCGGCACCAAGCGCGGCCGCAAGGTCGTCAACATCGTCGCCGGCGAGTGACGCACCGCTGAGCGTCTGCTCAGCACACAGACATGTTTGCGCGAGGGTGCAGGCCACGAGCCTGCACCCTCGCGTGGTTTCACTGCTGACGAGAGAAGGACCAGGGACATGGCGAGCTTCGTCGACCGGGTGACGCTGCACGTGCAGGCGGGCAACGGTGGTCACGGCGTGGCCTCCGTCCACCGCGAGAAGTTCAAGCCGCTCGGTGGCCCCGACGGCGGCAACGGCGGTCGCGGCGGATCGGTCGTGCTGCGGGTCGACCCGCAGAAGACCACGCTCCTGGACTACCACCACACCCCGCACCGCAAGGCCGGCAACGGCAAGCCGGGCGAGGGTGCCGAGCGCAACGGTGCCGACGGCGACGACCTGGTGCTGGGCGTGCCGCAGGGCACCGTCGTCAAGGACAAGCAGGGCCGGCTGCTCGCCGACCTCGTCGAGATGGGCGGGGAGTATGTCGTCGCCCAGGGCGGACGCGGCGGTCTGGGCAACAAGGCGCTGGCGTCCACCCGGCGCAAGGCTCCCGGCTTCGCCCTGCTGGGTGAGCCCGGCGACGAGCACGACGTCGTGCTGGAGCTCAAGACGCTCGCCGACGTCGCGCTGATCGGCTTCCCGTCCGCGGGCAAGTCCTCGCTGGTCTCCGTCCTGTCCAGCGCCCGCCCCAAGATCGCGGACTACCCGTTCACGACGCTGGTGCCCAACCTCGGCGTCGTGACGGCGGGCTCCGCGCGCTACACGGTCGCCGACGTGCCCGGGCTGATCCCCGGGGCGCACGAGGGCAAGGGCCTCGGCCTGGAGTTCCTGCGCCACGTCGAGCGCTGCTCGGTGCTGGTGCACGTCGTGGACTGCGCCACCCTCGAGCCCGACCGCGACCCGATGTCCGACCTCGAGGCGATCGAGCGCGAGCTCAGCCTCTACGTCCCCGACGAGACGCTCGGTGGCAAGCCCCTGACCGAGCGCACCCGCATCGTCGTGCTCAACAAGGCCGACGTCCCCGAGGCCGAGGAGCTCGCCGAGTTCGTCAAGCCCGACCTGGAGGCTCGCGGCCTCGAGGTGCATGTCGTCTCCGCGGTGGCCCGCACCGGTCTCAAGGAGCTGACCTACGCCCTGGCGCGCCACGTCGAGGCGGCCCGCGCCGAGGTGGAGCAGGTCGAGACCCGGCGCGTCGTCATACGCCCCAAGGCCGTCGACGACACCGGCTTCGTCGTCCGCAAGGAGAACACCTCCGACGGGGTCATCTATCGCGTCGTCGGCGACCGGCCCGCGCGCTGGGTCCGTCAGACCGACTTCAGCAACGACGAGGCCGTCGGCTACCTCGCCGACCGGCTGGGCCGGCTGGGTGTCGAGGAGCAGCTGTTCAAGGTCGGCGCGGTCGCCGGCGACACGGTCGTGATCGGCGCCGAGGACGACGCGGTCGTCTTCGACTGGGAGCCGACGCTGGCCGCCGGCGCCGAGCTGCTCGGCCGCCGCGGCACCGACCTGCGGCTCGAGCAGGCCGAGGGGGCCCGCCGGGCCACCCGCGCCGAGAAGCGCGACGAGCTCGCCGACCTCAAGGCCGCCCGCCGCAAGACCGCCGCCGAGCTGGACGCCGAGCGACGCTCGGGCCACTGGGCGACGCTGCGCGACGAGGACTGACCTGACGTGGCCGAGAGCGCTGGGAGCGGCGGCACCCGCGAGCGGATCGCCGACGCCGAGCGGATCGTCGTCAAGGTGGGGTCGTCCTCGCTGACCGGCGGGGACGGAGACCTGGACGACCTGGCCATCGGCCGGCTGGTGGACGCGCTGGCCCGACGCTGGCGCGACGGCGCGCAGGTCGTGCTCGTCTCGTCGGGGGCCATCGCCGCCGGGCTCAACCCGCTCGCGCTGCCCAAGCGCCCCCGCGACCTGGCCACCCAGCAGGCCGCCGCGGCGGTGGGGCAGGGCGCCCTGATGGCGGCCTACACCACGAGTTTCGGGCGGCACGGGGCCCGCGTCGGGCAGGTGCTGCTGACCGAGATGGACGTGACGCGGCGCTCGCACTACGTCAACGCGCGACGCACCCTGGTGCGGCTGCTGCACCTCGGCGTCGTGCCCGTCGTCAACGAGAACGACTCCGTCGCCACGCAGGAGATCCGCTTCGGCGACAACGACCGGCTCGCGGCCCTCGTCGCGCACCTGGTCAAGGCCGACGCCCTGGTGCTGCTCTCCGACGTCGACGCGCTGTATGACGGACCGCCGTCGCGCCCCGGCGCCCGCCGGATCCCGGTGGTGCGCGGCGAGGCAGACTTGGCGGACGTCGTCATCCGTGGCTCCGGCAGCAAGGTCGGCACCGGCGGCATGACGACCAAGATCGAGGCCGCCCGCATCGCGACGGGTGCGGGCATCCCCGCGCTGGTGACGTCGGCCGCCCTGGCGGCGGAGGCGCTGGGCGGCGAGGACGTGGGGACGGTCTTCGAGGCGCCGGAGGTGCGTCCGCGGGGCCGCCTGCTGTGGCTCCGGCACGCGTCGACGGCGCGGGGCCGGCTCGAGCTGGACGCGGGGGCCGTGGACGCCGTGGTGAGCCACCGCCGCTCGTTGCTTCCGGCCGGGATCGTGGGCGTGAGCGGCAGCTTCGACGAGGGCGACGCGGTCGACCTGGTCGCGCCGGACGGGCGCGTGGTGGGGCGCGGGCTGGTCAACTACGCGTCGTCCGAGCTGCCCGCGATGCTCGGCCGCAGCACCCACGACCTCGGCGACGAGCTGGGGGAGCAGTACCGTCGCGAGGTCATCCACCGCGACGACCTCGCCCTCCTCTGACCCGCCGCCGGTAAAGGCATCGACCGGCCTTCGTTCCCCAGGCTGATGCCTCTGCCGCCGGTAAAGGCATCGACCGGCCTTCGTTCCCCCGGCTGATGCACCTACCTCAGGTAGGCGCATCGACCCGGGTTGGACGAGACGGCGGCGGCGTCATACGAGCCGGTGCGGTTTGATGGAGCCATGACAGCCCAGCCCGCCACGTCCATCGATCCCGGTGCCCGCGAGCTCGTCTCGGGGCTCGCCGCACGTGCCCGCGCCGCCGCCCGCGAGCTGGCGCTGCTGCCGCGCGGCCGCAAGGACGAGGCGCTGCGCACCATGGCCGACGCGCTCGTCGCCGCCACCGACCGCATCGTCGAGGCCAACACCATCGACGTCGAGCGCGAGTCCGCGGCGGGCACCCGGGCCAACCTGCTGGACCGCCTCACCCTCACCGAAGCCCGGGTCGCCGCGGCCGCCCAGGGCCTGCGCGACGTCGCCGGCCTGCCCGACCCCGTCGGCGACGTCGTCCGCGGCAGCACCACGCCGACCGGGTTGCAGGTCAGGCAGGTTCGCGTGCCGATGGGTGTCGTGGGCATGATCTACGAGGCGCGCCCCAACGTCACCGTCGACGCCGCCGGCCTGGCGCTCAAGTCCGGCAACGCGGCCATCCTGCGCGGCGGCAGCGCGGCGGAGCACACCAACCGCGTCCTCGTCGAGATCCTCCGCGAGACCCTGCGCACCCTCGGGCTCAACCCCGACGCCGTCCAGCTGCTCGACGCGCCCGGCCACGACGCCGTGCGCGCCCTGATAACCGCCCGCGGGGAGGTCGACCTCCTCATCCCGCGCGGGGGAGCGGGTCTGATCCAGACCGTCGTGACCGAGTCGACCGTCCCCACGATCGAGACGGGGGTGGGCAACTGCCACGTGTATGTCGACGCCGGCGCCGACCTAGCGATGGCGGAACGCATCACCCTCAACTCCAAGACCCACCGCACCAGCGTCTGCAACTCAGCCGAGTCGCTGCTGGTGCACGAGGCCGTCGCCGACCAGGCCCTGCCCCGGATCCTGCGATCCCTTGGACAGGAGGGCGTCGTCATCCACGCCGACCCGGCTCTCAAGGACGTGACCGAGCAGGCGGGGGCGCGCTGGGTGGAGGCGACCGACGAGGACTGGGCGGTGGAGTACCTCTCGTTGGACATGGCGGTCCGCGTCGTGCCCTCCCTCGAGGAGGCGATCGAGCACGTGCGCCGCTGGTCGAGCGGTCACACGGATGCGATCGTCACCGACGACCGCTCTGCGGCACGGAGATTCGTCGACGAGGTGGACTCGGCCGCGGTCATGGTCAACGCCAGCACGAGGTTCACCGACGGCGCTGAGCTGGGCTTCGGCGCCGAGATCGGCATCTCCACCCAGAAGCTCCACGCCCGCGGCCCGATGGCCCTCGAGGAGCTGACGAGCACCAAGTGGGTCGTGGAGGGCGACGGACAGGTCCGCGTCTGACGGCGCGATCTGCACGCCTGGGCGCCAACGTTCCTCTAGGTTGGTGCCATTCGACGATGAGAGGACGTGCCGTACGTGGAGGGTCACGAGGTCCGCAAGCTGGCCAGGCTGGAGGACGCGCACTGGTGGTACCGCGAGCGGAGGCACATCCTCGCTCGCCTGATCTCCGGTATGACGCCCGGCCGGGCCCTGGACATCGGGGCCGCCGGGGGAGGCAACACCCGCGTGCTGATCGAGCACGGGTGGCAGGCCGTGGCGCTGGAGTACACCCAGGACGGCGCGCTGGCTGCTGACGAGCGCTCGGTGCCGGTGATGCGGGCTGACGCGACGAACCTGCCGGTGCAGACCGGCTCGCTGGACCTGGTCATGGCCTTCGACCTGCTCGAGCACCTGGTGGAGCACGACGCCTGCGTGCAAGAGGTGCACCGGGTGCTCAAGCCGGGCGCCCCGTTCCTCGTGGCCGTGCCCGTCGACCCCAAGCTCTGGTCCGACCACGACGTCGCGGTGGGTCACGTGCGGCGCTATCACCGTGCCGAGATCCTGGACCTGCTGCAGCGCAACGGTTTCGAGATCGAGCGACGCTTCGCCTGGAACGTCCTGCTGCGGCCGGTCGTGTCGATGCGCCGCCGCACGAGCCAGGGCAGCGACCTGCAGGACACGCACTGGGCGGTCAACGCGGCGCTGCGGGCGGTCATCACGGTGGAGCGCTACCTGCCGGTCAAGGATCTGCCGGGCGTCAGCGAGTTCGTCGTCGCGCGCCGGCGCTGATGCCCCTACCCCCGGCGGGATCATCAGCCTGGGGGACGAAGCCCGGCTGATTGCCCCTACCCCCGGCGGGATCATCAGCCTGGGAGGACGAAGCCCGGCTGATTGCCCCTACCCCCGGCGGGATCATCAGCCTGGGGGACGAAGCCCGGTCGATGCCCCTACCCCCGGTAGGTCAGCGGTCGATGGGTTCGCCCGCCAGGCCGTGGGCGTCCAGGGTGCCTTCGCTCGTGTCTGTCCCCCGCGGCGTCGGGTCGGCAACTCGCGGGCCCGCCCCGGCCTCCACGGACCCTGCCTGCAGGGTGACCGCGGGCCGTGCCGCCGTGGCGCCGGCGGGCTGGCCGGTCGCCATACGAGCACTGCGCGGTATGGCGAACCGGTGGTCGTCACGGTCCCGCGCGGAGTCGTAGGCGATGAAGTAGCTGGGTCGCTCCTGGAGCTGCTGGTACATGCGGCCGAGGTACTCGCCGAGGATGCCGAGGCAGAGCAGCTGCAGGCCGCCCACGAGCGCGATCATGCCCACGGTCGAGGCCCAGCCGGCGATGGCATGGCCCGTGAAGCGGCCGATCACGGCATACGCGATCAGGAGCAGCGAGGCGATGAAGCCCCCGAAGCCTAACCACGTGGCCAGCCGCAGCGGCTTGAGGCTGAAGCCGATGATCGAGTCGACCGACAGCATCACCATCTTCATGAAGGGGTACTTCGACTCGCCGGCCGCCCGCTCCTCGCGCTTGTAGGACACGCTCGCTGACGGGAAGTTCAGCGCGGGGACGACGAAGCGCAGCACCCGTCCGTGCTCGGGCAGGGCGTTGACCGCGTCGACGGTGGCCCGCGACATGAGGCGGAAGTCGCCCGCGTTGCCCGCGGTCTCCATCCCGGTCAGGCGGGAGTGGACGGAGTAGAAGGCCTTGGCGGTCTCGCGCTTGAAGAAGGAATCGGTGGAACGGTCCGAGCGGACGCCGTAGACCACGTCGACGCCCTCCTCGTGGGCCGCGCGCAGCATGTCGGCGATCGTCTCGGGCGGGTCCTGCAGGTCGGCGTCCAAGGTGACGACGAAGTCGCCGTGCGCGGACACCAGGCCGGCCGAGATCGCTGCCTGGTGGCCGGAGTTCGCGCGCAGCCGCACCACGCGCAGCTGCTCCCACTCGCGGCGGTAGCGCTGCAGCAGCACGGCGGTCTGGTCCTTGGAGCCGTCGTCGACCGCGACGACCTCGTAGCTCGTCCCGAGACCGTCGAGCACCGGGCGCAGCCGCTGCACCAGCAGCGGGAGCACCTGCTCCTCGTTGTACATGGGGATGACGACGGACAGCTCAGGGACCATGCGTGCCAGCCTAGGTCCGCGACGTTAGCAATGGCCGCAGGGGGTGCTGTGCGTCGGCTGTGCCGTTACACCCCCGACAGCGGCATCGGGGGCGGCCCCGCACCGAGCAGGTAGCATGACCGCATGACTTCTGCCGCCTTGATCCTCGCCGAGGGCGAGCACCACTCCGAGCACGCGATGACGCTGCCGTTCGCCGACTTCTGGTTCGGGGTCATCGCGCTCGCCGCGTTCATGACGCTGCTGGCGATCACGTTCGCGTTCCGCAACACCGCCGCCAAGCTGGCCCCCGCCCAGGGCGCCAACGACGCGTCGCACGGCTCGCACAGCGCGCCCGGGAGCGGGCACTGAGACAGCGGATCGGCGTGATGGGTGGGACCTTCGACCCCATCCACCACGGTCACCTGGTCGCCGCCAGCGAGGTCCAAGCACTGTTCGACCTCGACGAGGTCGTCTTCGTGCCGACCGGGCAGCCCTGGCAGAAGGCCGCGGCGAGCGTGTCGCCGGGGGAGCACCGCTACCTGATGACGGTGATCGCGACGGCCTCCAACCCGAGGTTCTCGGTGTCCCGGGTCGACATCGACCGCGACGGGCCGACCTACACGATCGACACGCTGCGCGACCTGCGGCGGCTCAACCCCGACGCGGAACTGTTCTTCATCACCGGCGCGGATGCCTTGTCGCGGATCCTGTCGTGGAAGGACGTCGACGAGCTGTGGGACCTGGCGCACTTCATCGGCGTCACCCGGCCCGGCTACCACCTGTCGGAGTCCGGGCTGCCGGCGGACGGCGTGACCCTCACCGAGGTGCCGGCCATGGCGATCAGCTCCACCGACTGCCGTGAGCGCGTCGCCGAGGGCAAGCCGGTCTGGTACCTCGTGCCCGACGGCGTCGTGCAGCACATCAACAAATATCGGCTGTATGCCGCGTCCGCGCCCGTCGTCTCGACCGACCCGGCGCTGTCGGGCGTCACCGTCAACGGTGGCCTCGTCGCCACCGACCCAGCACAGGACAACCCCACCTCGCCGGCGCCCGCGCCGTCATCGACCACCACCCCAAAGGATCCTGCGTGACCGCCACCCCGCGTGCCATCGAGCTCGCCAAGGCCGCCGCCCTCGCGGCGGACGACAAGCGAGCCCGCGACATCACCGCGCTCGACGTCAGCGACCAGCTCGCCCTGACCGACATCTTCGTCCTCGCGTCCGCGCCCAACGACCGCCAGGTCCGGGCCATCGTGGACGAGGTGGAGGACCGCCTGCGCGACCTCGGCGCCAAGCCCGTGCGTCGCGAGGGCGAGAAGGACGGTCGCTGGGTCCTCATCGACTTCGTCGACATCGTCGTGCACGTCCAGCACAGCGACGAGCGCGAGTTCTACGGCCTCGAGCGGCTGTGGAAGGACTGCCCGACGGTGGACCTGGACCTGCCGGACCCCACCGGTCGCCAGGACGAGGACGACCCGTATGCCGACGCGCCCGCCCGCACGACCGGGTGGCCGGGTCTGCGCGACTGACCCCCATGCGCAAGCGACTGATCCTGTGGCGGCACGGCGAGACCGCGCACAACGCCGCCGGCATCTGGCAGGGGCAGCTCGACATCGCGCTGTCCGAGACCGGGCTGGCGCAGGCGACTGCGGCCGCCCCGCACCTCGCGGCTCGTCGTCCTGACGTGATCGTCAGCTCCGACCTGCTGCGTGCCGCGGCGACCGCCGACGCGCTCGGGGGCCTGCTGGGCGTCGAGGTGCAGCGCGACGAGCGCTTCCGCGAGATCCATGCGGGGGAGTGGCAGGGCCGCTCGGGCGCCGAGGTGCGCGCGGAGTATCCCGCCGACGCCGAGCGCATGCTGACCGGCGAGGACTTCAAGCGCGGCGGGCACGGGGAGTCGGTGGCCGACGTGGCGACGCGCGCCCTGGCCGGTGCGCTCGACCTGGTGGGTCGTATGCCGCAGGACGGCCTCGCCGTGGTCGTCTCGCACGGGGTCGCCGCACGAGCCCTCGCCGCCGAGCTCGTCGGCCTTCCGCAGAAGCAGGCCTGGCTCGTCCTGGGCGGACTGCGCAACTGCCACTGGGCCGAGCTCGCGCAGATGCCCTCGGGCGCCTGGCGCATCGAGACCTGGAACCTCGGCGCCCCCGACGCCGACGAGGGCGCCTCCTGGCCGACGGAGCGCTGAGGCCGGGCGACCGGCACGGCACACGCCGATTTGGTCGCAGCGATGAACTCTGGCTAAAGTAATCCAGTCGCAGCGGGCCACGGTCCGTCACGACAACCCACGGGATCCGTCCCGTGAGGGGCTGTAGCGCAGCTGGTAGCGCACCTCCATGGCATGGAGGGGGTCAGGGGTTCGAGTCCCCTCAGCTCCACCGACGTCCGCACGACAGATGCCCCGCCTCCTCGAGGCGGGGCATTCGTCATGTCTGGGCGCGGCGCTGTCTGCAGGTATCCGGCGGAACGGGCAGGGCACGACACACGTCGGCGTCAGGCGAAGAAGCCGATGATCAGCTGGATCCAGAACCACGTGACCACGGCGAAGGCGCACGCGCCGAGCGCCAGCTGCCACCAGCGGTTGCGGAGGTCGCCCATGAAGGTGCCTCGCGACGACAGGTAGACGAGCAGGAACGCCAGAACCGGTGCCGTCAGGACCGTGAGGGACTGGGCGAGCACGATGAGCTGGACCGGCGACTTGCCGCCGAAGACGGCGGTGATGACGACGCCCCAGGTGAGGATGATCCCGGAGAAGATGCGAGCGGTCTTCGTGCTCGGCGACGCTCCACGCCCGAGCGCGTCGGAGAGCATGGTGCCGCCGGCGGTCGCGTTGGCGATCATCGCTGAGAGGGCTGCTGCGAAGTAGCCGAGCGAGAAGATCCAGGTGCCGACCGGACCCGCGACCGGTTCGAAGACCTTGGCCAGGCCACCGATGGTCGAGACCATCCCGCCGGCGCCGAGGGGGCCGTCGAACACCTTGGCGGCCACCAGGATGACGAACGCGGTCATGATGCCGGGGGCCGCGATGCCCGGGATGGTGTCGGCGATGGTGACATCGCGATACTGGGCCGGGGTGCGCCGGCGCTCCTGGGTGCCGTATGACGTGAAGAACGCGGCGTTGGCGGACAAGCACGTGCCGATCAGGGCGATGACGACCGTCATGGACCCGTCCGGGATCGTCGGTATGACGCCCTCGGCGGCCCGCCACCAGTCGGGCCTGGCGACGACCACGCTGGTCACGAACGCCAGCGCCATGAGGGCCATCGCGACGACCATGATCTTCTCCATCACGGAGTAGACGTTGCGGAACACGAGCAGCGTCGCGACGAGGATGGTGCAGATGATGGTCCACATCAGCGGGGGCCCGCCGGCCAGCATCGAGAGGGCCAGACCGGACCCCACGGCATTGCCGACGGAGAACATGAGGGTGATGACGAAGATCGCGCCACCCGCCACGTAGCCCACCCACGAACCGAGGTGCTCCTTGACGGCCGTGAGCAGGGAGACCGGGGACTGGATGCCGATGCGCACGCTCATGTCGGCGAGGCACAGCATCAGCACCGTCGAGGCGACCGCCACCCAGGTCAGTGCGTATCCGAAGCCGGAGCCTGCCTGGATCGAGGTGGTCAGGTTGCCGGGGCCGAACCCCCAGCAGCCGACCACGAAGGCCGGTCCGGCCATGGCCAGGAGGCGCCAGCGGGAGCGGCGTCCTGCGGTTGGGTGGGGGGCGTCGGACGCCCTGGCATCCATCGGGCCATCATGCGTCGACTGACGTGCGGACATGTGCAGACCTCCATTGGTCTCCGTTCCGGACGATGCCGGGGGCATCGCTCTGTCTATATGCAATCGTTCCCGGGATCGTTTGAGTTTGAGTCTGCAACTGCGCCCGTGTCAAGAGGGTGGTAGCTGGAGCGCTCCGAGGAGGCTGGAGCGATTGGGTTCGCCCGATCCCTTGACACCGCCCGGCACCGGAGCGCATGGTGGGAACGTTCCCGGGAACGTTTCTTGATCCCACTCGAAGAGGAGTTACGACATGCCGATCGACCTACGAGGACTCGTCCCCGCACCCGTCACCCCGTTCACCCGCGATGGCGACATCGACGTGGACGCCATCCACCGCCTCGGCTCGTGGCTCGGGTCCTTCGACGGGGTCAAGGGCCTCGTCGTCCTCGGCCACGCGGGCGAGGGCACCTTCTGCACGGCCGACGAGCAGGTGCAGGTGATCGAGGAGTTCGTCGCATCGACCGACGGCCGCGTGCCCGTCATCGCCGGCATCACCGCGGAGGGCACCAAGGTCGCCGTCGAGGAGTCCAAGCGCGCGGTGGCCGCCGGGGCCAAGGCCGGCCTGATCTACCCGTCCCACGGCTGGCTGCGCTTCGGCTTCCAGAAGGGCGCGCCGCAGGACCGCTACAAGGCGATCTACCAGGAGGCCGGGCTCGACTGCATCCTGTTCCAGTACCCCGACGCCACCAAGGCCACCTACGACCTCGACACGCAGCTCGAGATCGCCGGTCAGGACGGCGTCTACTGGACCAAGAACGGCGTCCGCAACATGAAGCGCTGGGACACCGAGATCCCCGCGCTGCGCGAGGCGCACCCCGACCTCACGATCCTGTCGTGCCACGACGAGTACCTGCTGCACACCATCATGGACGTCGACGGTCTGCTGGTCGGCTACGGCAACATCGCCCCCGAGCTGCTGCTCGAGCTCATCGCCGCCGGCAAGGCCCAGGACTGGCCGGCCGCGAAGGCGGCTCACGACCAGATGTTCCCCGTGACGCAGAACGTCTACCACCGCGGGTCGCACATGGAGGGCACCGTGTGCCTCAAGGAGGCGCTGGTCCACCGCGGCGTCCTCGAGCACGCCACGGTCCGCTCGCCCCTCCTGCCCCTCGCCGAGGGGGCGCACGAGGAGATCGCTGCCGCCCTCGACAAGGCGGGACTGGGCAAGGCGCAGATCCCCGCGATGGTCTGACCCGGACCATCCTGCCCAGCTTCAGACGGCCCCCGCCCTCGTCGGCGGGGGCCGTCTGCTGCGTCCGCACCTCGCATCTCGCGCCCTCCGCGCCCGTCATGAACTTCCCCATCCGCTGGGTGTCGCCCCCGGCCAGCGCGGCCCACGCGGGCACGATGGGGGAGGCTGGCAGGTGAGCGGTCGAGGACGAGGAGACATCAGTGGTGACACTCAAAGACGTGGCGCGGGCTGCGGGCGTGAGCACGTCGACGGCATCGCGGGTGCTGGACGAGCGGCTTCCCCGGTCGCAGACCGCGGCCGCCGGTCGCGTTCGTCAGGTGGCGACGGAGCTCGGCTACGTGCGCGACCCCCTGGCCTCCGCGCTGCGACGGGCGGGGACCAGCACCATCGGCGTCGTCGTTCCCCGACTCACCGACACGGTCATGGCCCTGCTGTACGAAGAGATCGCTGACGCGGCCACCGCCCGCGGGATGTTCGCGGTGGTGGCGAGCACGCACGACCAGCCGGACCGCGAACGACTCGCGGTCCAGTCGCTCCTCCGCCGCAGGGTGGACGGGATCATCCGGACGACGGCCCGCACCGACTCCCGGCTCGACGAGGCCGAGGGTCGGAGCGTGCGACAGGTGCTCGCCATCCGTGGCGACGGTGTGCTCTCGGCTGCTGTCGGTGACGACGGGCTGGGAGGTCGTCTCGCCACGCGGCACCTCGTGGACCTGGGCCATCGCCGGATCGCCCTGGTGGGCGGACCCGACTACGCGACGAGCGCCGCCGGACGCCGCCAGGGCTACCTCGACGCCCTGACGGACGCGGGGGTGGGCGTTGACGAATCCCTCATGGTGGGAGGTGGGTTCGCGGTCGAGGACGGCGAAGCGGCCGGGCTGACCCTGCTCGCCAGGCCGGACCGCCCGACCGCGATCTTCGCGGTCAACGACCACGTGGCCATCGGTGTCCTGTCGGTGGCCGCCCGACTGGGCCTGAGTGTCCCGCAGGACCTCTCGGTCGTCGGCTACAACGACATCCCGGTGGTGGCCAAGCTCCCCGTCCCGCTCACCACGGTGCGCGTGCCCTTCGCCCAGATCGCGGCGGGGGCGCTCTCGCTCCTGCTGGACAGCGACGACGTGGGCACTCGGACGCTCACCTACGCACCGACCCTGATCCCTCGCGGGTCCACGGCTTCGCCCTCCGCAGGCTGACCAGCCGGGCGCTGGTCTCCAAGAATGCTCGTCGTCGTGGACGCGCGGGCAACCAGGACCGTCCGGTACGCCGGAGGGTGTAGGCCGCCCGGGGTAGGGGCGGCCCGCAGGGGCGAGAACCTGCCCCCTGGGCACGACGCCTCGCGCGTCGTGCTCCGTGAGGGTCGAGTCATGACCACATCACTGCTGGACAGGCTCGTGACCTCACTCCACTCCCGCCCCAGGCGGTCCTTGCCGGACCGGCTCGTCGCGTCCCTCCACTCCCGTCCCAGACGGTCGCTGCTGGCCGCCCTCGTCTTCGTCGTCCTCGCCGGTGTCTTCGGGGGGCCCGTCGTCGGGTCTCTGCAGGCTGACGGCGGCTTCACGGCGTCCAGCTCTGACTCTGCCCGGGCCGTCGAGCGGATCGAGGCGGCGACCGGCCGGAGCCCGTCACCGGGCGTCGTGCTCGTCGTCGACACCCCTGCGGGCTCACCCGCCACAGCGGTCGGCACCCAGGTCGCCGCGCTCGCCGCCATCGACGGCATTGCCGCTGCCGCTCCCGCGGGCAGGGCCGAGGACGGCAGCTCGGCGCTGGTCGTGGGCACGCTAGACGCCGACGCGGACAAGCGCGACGTCGCGACGGCCGTGATCGCGGCGTTCGACGGATCCCAGGACGTCACGGTGGGCGGCCAGGCCGTCGCCAGCACCCAGCTCGGGCAAGAGGTCGGCAAGGACCTCAGCCGGGCCGAGCTGCTCGCCTTCCCCGTGCTGGCGCTGCTGTCCATCCTGATCTTCGGCGGCAGGGCCGCGATCCTCCCGCTGGCCGTCGGCATCGCGACGATCGCGGGGACCTTCCTCGCCCTCGCGGGCATCAACCAGGTGTACGGCCTGAGCGTCTTCGCCCTGAACCTCGTCATCGGGCTCGGTCTCGGGCTGGCCGTCGACTACACCCTGTTCCTCCTCAGCCGCTACCGCGAGGAGCTGGAGCGACAGGGCCCCACCGCCGAGGCGCTGATGACCACCATGCGCACCGCAGGCCGGACCGTCGTGTTCTCCGCCGTCACCGTTGCCGTGGCCCTGGCCACCCTCATCGTGTTTCCCGTCGGGTTCCTGAAGTCGATGGGCATCGCGGGCGCCGTGGTGGCCATGGTCTCCGGGGCGATGGCGCTGCTGATCACCCCCGCGGTGATCGGGCTGTGGGGCGGCAAGCTGGCCCGGCGGCGCAGGTCGCACGGCAGGGGCGAGGGGCGTTGGTATCGCTTCGCGCACGCCGTCATGAGGCGGCCCGGTCTCATCGCGCTCGCCACCGCGGCCGTGATGGCCGTGCTCGCGGTCCCGGCGCTCGGCGCTGTGTGGACACCGGTCGACGGCACCGTGGTGCCGAGGCACGTCAGCGCTCGGGTCGTCACCGACACCCTCGCCACGAGCTATGGCGGCGCCGGGGGATCCCCGGTCACGGTCGCCGTCAGCAGCTCCGACGCCGGCGCCGTCTCTGCGCTGGCGCAGCGGGCCTCGGACCTGCCCGGGCTCGTCGGACCGGCTGAGGTGCGGGACCTGGGCAGCGACACCTGGCAGGTCGACCTGCGCGCCACCGGCGACCCTGCGGGCGAGACGGCACGACGTCTGGTCGAGGACATCCGGGCGGCAGCGGCCGACAGCGGCACCGACGCGTTGGTGGCGGGCCCGGCGGCTGAGTTCGTCGACCAGCAGTCGGCGATCGCCGGAGCTCTGCCGGCCGCCGCAGCCCTGCTGGTGGTGCTGACCGTGCTGGTGCTGTGGCTGATGACCGGATCGGTCGTCCTGCCCCTGATGGCGGTCGTGATGAATGCCCTGACCGTCGGGGTGGCGCTCGGCGCCATCACCTTCGTCTACCAGGCGGGAAGGCTGACGGACCTGCTCGGCTACACCCCGAACGGGGGCGTCGAACCGGCCAACTTCCTCGTGGCTGCAGCCCTCGTGTTCGCGTTGTCCACCGACTACGGGGTCTTCCTCTTCGGTCGGATCCGCGAGGCGCGCGATGCCGGCTCCGCCGACAAGGAGGCGGTCGCTCAGGGGCTCGGGCGGACGGGGAGCGTGGTGACGGCCGCGGCCATCCTGCTGGCCGTCGCGATCGGGGCGTTCAGCACCAGCTCCATCTCCTTCATGCAGCAGATCGGGATCGCCACGGCCATGGGTGTCCTGCTGGACGCCTTCGTCGTCCGCTCCTTCCTCGTCCCCGCCCTGATGGGGGTGATGGGCAAGTGGACCTGGTGGGCGCCCATGGGGTTGCGGAGGCTGCACGACCGGATCGGCCTCGCCGAGTAGCCATCGCCCGCAGGCCCCCGCCCCGCGAATACTCCCCAGGGAGGACGCGGGGCGGGGGCCTGCGGGTCTAGCGTCAGAGGGTGACCTGGTTGCGCGATCGTCCCGTCGTCGTCGACGTGGTGCTCGTCATCGTCTCCGTGGTGGCGATGGGCGTCGAGGCGCAGGTGCTCGACACGGCCCGCCCCAGCGGGATCGGGGCTGTCGCAACGGTGCTCGCGGCGCTGCCGCTGCTGGTGCGGCGGCCGTTGCCGCTCGTGGCGCTGGGGCTCGCCCTCGTGGGGGTCGTCGGGGTGCTGTCGACCACCAAGACCTACAACTCGGTGGTCATCCCCGCGGTCATCTGCACCTACGAGGTCGCGTCCCGTCGTGGCCGGCGCACGGCGGTGCTGGCCGGGGCCGTCGCCCTGCCCGCGGTGCTGCTGATCCTGCAGACCTTCAGCCCGCACTCGGTGCTCGAATGGGACACGGCCAAGAACCTGGGCCTGGTGGCCCTGCCGCTGGCTCTCGGTGTCGCCGCCCACGACCGCCGTCGTTACACGGCGGTCCTGCTGGACCGGGTCGCGATCGCCGAGCGGTCGCGGGAGGAGGAGGCCCGGCGCCGCGTGGGGGAGGAGCGGCTCCGGATCGCCCGCGACGTCCATGACGTCGTCGCCCACGCCATGGTGGCCATCAACGTGCAGGCGGGGGTGGGTGCCCACCTGCTGGAGCGTGACCCGGGTCGGGCGCGCGCCACGTTGCGCGACATCAAGAAGGTCAGCGGGGACGCCCTGGCCGACCTGCGTTCCATGCTGGGCACCCTGCGGGACGACGACGGGTCCGCCGGCGCCCCGCTGGCCCCCGTCCTGGGACTGCCGGACCTCGACGACCTCTATGGCAGCGTCACGTCGGCGGGGGTCGAGCTGGACGCCCAGATCGATCCTGAGGTCGGCTGGCTGCCGGTCCCGGTCCGCGCCACCGGCTACCGCATCGTCCAGGAGGCCATCACGAACGTGATGCGCCACGCCGGTCCTACCACCGCGCGGGTGCGCATCACCCGGGTCGAGGACGGCGTGCTGATCCTCGTCGAGGACGACGGGCGCAGGCCGGGGGACCACGCCTCCGTGCAGGGCGCGGGCCTCGGGGTGCGGGGGATGCGCGAGCGGGCCGCCGCCGTCGGCGGTTCGCTCGAGGCGGGTCCCCGGCCCGGTGGAGGGTGGCGGGTGCTGGCTCGTCTGCCCACGGACGGCAGCGGGGACCGCGACCTGTCCCCGCGCGCGGTCACCGGTGCCGGCGGGCGGTGGGCGCCATGATCCGGGTCCTGATCGCCGACGACCAGGCGCTCGTGCGGGCCGGGTTCCGGGCGTTGCTGGAGTCCGAGGCGGACGTGCAGGTCGTCGGCGAGGCCGCGGACGGCGCCGAGGCGGTGCGGACGGCGCTGCTGACCAGGCCCGACGTGGTGCTGATGGACGTGCGTATGCCGATCCTGGACGGCCTGGGGGCCACCCGCAGGATCACCGGCGACCAGCGTCTGGCGGCCACCAAGGTCGTGGTCCTGACGACCTTCGAGCTGGACGAGTACTTCTTCGGCACGCTGCGGGCGGGCGCCTCCGGCTTCCTGCTCAAGGACATCGAGCCGACCTCGCTGATCGAGGCGGTCCATCTGGTGCACGACGGTCAGGCGCTGCTCGCCCCTCAGGTGACCAAGCGACTGATCGCCGCGTTCGTGGAGGGAGAGACCCGCGCGGCAGACCGGCCCGCCACCCCCGCGGCGACGGCCGAACCCGACGGTCGGCTGGATTCGCTGACCCCGCGCGAGCGCGAGATCCTGGCGCTGGTGGGGCGGGGGATGTCCAACACCGAGATCGCCACGCACCTGGTCCTGTCGCCCCTGACCGCCAAGACCCACGTCTCCCGGCTCTTCCTCAAGCTGGGCGCCCGAGATCGCGCGCAGCTCGTCGTCACGGCCTTCGAGACCGGTCTGGTCGCGGTGGGATGAAGAGCAGTCCAGCGGCTTCAGCGCGGGCGTGTCCGAGGTGGGCTTGACGAGGTCAGCAGAGATGCGCCCAGCCCCCGGTAGGCGGAAGCCGATCGATGGGCGAGAGGGATGCTCGACCGTGACGGCCAGGGACGCCGTCCCTTTGTATGTCTGAGCGCTTCGCGGTCGGGCGGGACGACGCATCCGTGTCGGGAGCCATCGCCTCCTCTACACCGTCGAGGATGACCGACTGCTCGTCGTCGTCGTGACGCCGGTGCATCGTCGGGACGTGCACGACCCGCTGAGGACGGTCTGGACGACGTCCGTCAGGCCCCGAGCAGGTGGGTCAGGACCCGGACGACGCCGTCCTCGGTGTTGCGGGGCGCGAGATAGGCGGCGCTCTCGATCAGGTCGGGGTGGGCGTTGGCCATCGCGAACGACCAGGTGGCGGTGTCCAGCATCTGCAGGTCGTTGAGGTAGTCGCCGAGCACGACCGTCTGCGCGGACGTCACGCCCAGCCGCGACTGCAGCGCCCGCACCCCGTGGCCCTTGTGGACCCCCGGGGCCATGATGTCGATCCAGTGCTGGCCGGACAGGACGACCTGTTGGGTGCGCGCGACCTCGCCGAAGATCGCGTCCACGTGACGCTCCGCGTCCTCGAAGTCGTAGACAGCGAGCTTGAGCACGTCGTCCTCGACGGCGTGCAGGTCCCCGACGACCTCCAGCCTGGCGTAGTACTTCTCGCACTCGGCCAGGAAGGCCGGGTCGTTGCGCTCGACGTAGGCGCTGCGCACGCCGCACACCACGAGCCCCAGGTCGTGCTCGCGGGCGGCGACGCGCACCGTGTCGACCACCTCGCGCGTGATGTCCGCCGAGACGGTGGTCGTCGAGACGACCTCGTCGTCGTGGACCACGAGCATGCCGTTCTCGGCGATGTAGGACAGCCCCTGCGGTGCGCGCTCGAACACCCGCTGCAGGGTCGCCAGCTGGCGCCCGCTGGCGGGCACGAACGTGATCCCGCGCTCACCCATCAGTGACAGCAGCCCCCAGAAGCCCGCGGGCACGGCGCCGGACTCGTCCAGCAGCGTCCCGTCCATGTCGGCGACCACGAGTCGCACGTCGTGCGGGCCGGGGGCGATCGTGGTCCAGGGGCGGGCAGGCATGGGGCACCTCTCGTGGGCGACGGCGGGGAGGACTCGATCGTATGGCGCCGCGCCGCCGTCACGCGCCGCCCGGTCACGGGGCGGCCATCGGTCGCGGGCGGTTCGGCATACGGCCTGGTCGTCGAGCCCGGGATAACCCTGCGGTAGCCTGGTGAGGTGGCCCACCAGCAGCTCCTTGTCGGGCCGCGCTGAGCACGTCGGACATCAGCGCGGCTGCCCCTCTGCGTGAGGGGCGTTCGTGTGTCTGGAGGCATGCGAGTCCGCAGCAGCAGCGAGCCACACCGAGGACCCAGGGAGACAGACGATGACGGACACGGCCACCGAGACGCGCGACGAGCACCCCTACCGCTACACCGCCGCGCTGGCCGGGCAGATCGAGACCAGCTGGCAGGACCGCTGGGAGCAGCAGGGCACCTACCACGCGCCCACCCCCGCCGGCCCGTGGGCCGAGCCGGACAACCCGCTGACCCAGGCGCAGAAGCTCCTGGTCCTCGACATGTTCCCCTACCCGAGCGGCGCCGGCCTGCACGTCGGGCACCCGCTGGGCTACATCGCGACCGACGTCTACGCGCGCTACCACCGCATGACCGGCAAGAACGTCCTGCACTGTCTCGGCTACGACGCGTTCGGCCTGCCGGCGGAGCAGTACGCGGTCCAGACCGGTCAGCACCCGCGCACGACCACCGAGGACAACATCGTGATCATGGCGCGCCAGCTGCGCCGCCTCGGCCTCGGCCACGACGACCGGCGTGCGATCCGCACCATCGACCCGGACTACTACCGCTGGACCCAGTGGATCTTCCTGCAGATCTTCAACAGCTGGTATGACGAGAGCGCCCCCCGCCCCGACGGGGGACTCGGTCGCGCGCGGCCGATCGCCGAGCTGGTCACGCAGCTGGCCGACGGCTCTCGCGCGCTCACGGGGGAGTGGGCCGGTCGCAGCTGGAGCGACCTCAGCGCCACCGAGCAGGCCACCGTCATCGACGGCCACCGCCTGGCCTACGCCGACGAGGCTCCGGTCAACTGGGCGCCCGGCCTCGGCACGGTCCTCTCCAACGAGGAGGTCACCAACGACGGCCGCTCCGAGCGCGGCAACTTCCCCGTCTTCCGCAAGGCCCTGCGCCAGTGGAAGATGCGGATCACGGCCTACGCCGACCGCCTCGCCGACGACCTCGACCGCGTGGACTGGCCGGACAAGGTCAAGACCATGCAGCGCAACTGGATCGGCCGCTCGCACGGCGCCCGCGTGACCTTCACCGGGCCGGCCGGGGAGCCGATCGACGTGTTCACCACGCGTCCCGACACGCTCTTCGGGGCGACCTTCATGGTGCTCGCGCCGGAGCACCCGCTCGTCGACGAGCTGGTCACCGACGCCTGGCCGAGCGACATCCCGATGCACTGGACCGGTGGCGCCGACACCCCCAGCGAGGCGGTCGCGGCATACCAGCTCGCGGCCTCCCGCAAGAGCGACGTCGAGCGCCAGATAGAGGACAAGACCAAGACGGGCGTGTTCACCGGCGCCTACGCGACCAACCCGGTCGACGGCCGCGAGGTCCCGGTGTTCATCGCCGACTACGTCCTCATGGGCTACGGCACGGGGGCGATCATGGCCGTCCCGGCGCACGACGCCCGCGACTTCGAGTTCGCCACGGAGTTCATGATCCCGATCCTGGACGTCGTTGCGCCGCAGGGAGACTCGTCGTGGCCCGGGTCGGTCAACAGCGGCGAGGCGTATGTCGCACCCGGGGTCGCCGTCAACTCCCGCAACGACGAGGTGTCGCTGGACGGCATGGCGCTCGACGAGGCCAGGGCCACGATGATCGAGTGGCTGGAGCGCACCGGCCGGGGTCAGGGCACCGTGACCTACCGCCTGCGCGACTGGCTGTTCAGCCGGCAGCGCTACTGGGGCGAGCCGTTCCCGATCGTCTTCGACGAGGACGGGGTCGCGCACGCGCTGCCCGAGTCGATGCTGCCGCTGGAGCTGCCCGAGATCCCGGACTACGCGCCCAAGACCTTCGACCCCGACGACGACTCGTCCGAGCCGGAGCCGCCGCTGTCCCGCGCCGGCGACTGGGTCGAGGTCGAGCTGGACCTCGGTGACGGACGCGGCGTGCAGCGCTACCGCCGCGAGACCAACACCATGCCCAACTGGGCGGGGTCGTGCTGGTACTTCCTGCGCTACCTCGACCCCGCCAACGGGACGGCCCTGGTGGACCCGGAGGTCGAGCGCTACTGGATGGGCCCGCAGACCACGACGGTCGCCGGGGCTCCGGCCGGGGCGACCGACCCCGGTGGCGTGGACCTCTACGTCGGCGGCGTCGAGCACGCCGTGCTGCACCTGCTCTACGCCCGGTTCTGGGTCAAGGTGCTGCACGACCTCGGCCACCTGACCTCCGAGGAGCCCTTCCGCACGTACTTCTCCCAGGGCTACATCCAGGCCGCCGCCTACCGCGACGACCGGGGTCAGCCGGTCCCCGCCGCCGAGGTCGAGGAGAGCGCCGACGGCGTCTTCACCTGGCAGGGCTCGGTCGTGCACCGTGAGTTCGGCAAGATCGGCAAGTCGCTCAAGAACGTCGTGTCCCCGGACGAGATGTACGACGAGTACGGCGCCGACACCTTCCGCGTCTACGAGATGGCCATGGGTCCGCTCGAGCTGAGCAAGCCGTGGGAGACGCGCGCCGTCGTCGGGTCGCAGCGCTTCCTGCAGCGGCTGTGGCGCAACGTGGTCGACGAGCAGACGGGCGAGGTGCGGGTCGGCGACGACGCGATGGACGACGCCACCAGCCGCCTGCTGCACAAGACGATCGACCAGGTCGCCCGCGACTACGACGGGCTGCGGTTCAACACCGCCATCGCCCGGCTCATCGAGCTCAACAACGCGCTGACCAAGCTGCCGGTCGTGCCGCGCGCCGCCGCCGAGGCGCTGGTCCTCATGGTGGCGCCGGTCGCGCCGCACATCGCCGAGGAGCTGTGGTCCCGCCTGGGTCACGAGTCCTCGGTGGTGCACGAGCCGTTCCCCGCCGCCGACCCCGCGCTCCTGGTCGACGACACCGTCACGTGCGTCGTGCAGGTCCTCGGCAAGGTGCGCGACCGCCTCGAGGTGGCCGCCGACATCAGCGACGCGGACCTGGAGGCCGCGGCCCTCGCCAGCGAGCGCATCCAGGGGCTGCTCGAGGGCAAGACGATCCGCAAGGTCATCGTGCGCGCGCCCAAGCTGGTCAACATCGTCGCCGGCTGATCGATGACGACCCTGTTCCCCTCCGTCGGGCTGGTCACCGACTCGACGGGCTACCTGCCCGCCGAGTCGGTGTCCCGCCACGGCATCGACGTCGTGCCGCTCGTGCTCGTCGCCGACGGGGAGCAGCGCATCGAGGGCGAGCTGCCGCAGGACCAGGTCCCCGGCATCCTGCGCCGCGCCAAGAAGCTCGGCACCTCGCGCCCCTCGCCCGCCGACTTCCTGCTGGCCTATCGCCGGGCCGCCGAGCGAGGCTGCGAGGAGGTCCTGTCCGTCCACCTGTCCTCGGAGCTGTCCGGCACGGTCGAGGCCGCGGTCCTCGCCGCGACCCGCTCGCCGATCCCGGTCGAGGTCGTGGACTCCCGCTCCATCGGTATGGCGATGGGCTTCGGCGTGCTCACCGCCGCCGCGATGGTCGAGGACGGGGCGTCCGCCGCCGAGGCCGGGGCCGCCGCACGGCGCCGGGCCGAGGACGCGACCCTGACCTTCTGCGTCGAGTCGTTGGACTACCTGCGCAAGGGCGGCCGCATCGGGGGGGCCGCCGCGTTCTTCGGCACCGCCCTGGCGATCAAGCCGCTGCTCGGCATCGACGACGGCCACATCGAGCCGGTCGCCAAGGTCCGCACGTCGACGCGCGCGGTCAAGGAGATGGTCGACCGGTCCGTCGCCGCGGCCGAGGCGTGCGGCGAGGCCGGCTGCGACATCGCCGTCCACCAGCTCGACGCCGAGCTGCGCGCCGACGAGGTGGTCGAGGCGCTGCGCGTCCGCTGCCCCGAGGGAACCCCCATCGACGTGTATCCCCTCGGTCCCGTGGCCGCCTGCCACGTCGGACCCGGCACGACCGCGGTCGTCGTCTCCCCGCGCCCCTAGGGTGTGCACACGGATACACATCGGGAGGTGGGCATGGCGACGCGGCACGGGGTCACGGTGGGGTGGTTCATCCCGACCCCCATGGACCGTGACGTCCAGGTGGCCTCCCTCCGGTCTGCCGCATCGGCGCTCGAGGTGGTGCTGAGCGACGGCGGCGTGGTCGTCGATGACCTGGTCGCCGAGCTCGCAGCGGCCCGCCCCGCTCGGTGAGCATCCCTGCCCGATCGTCGGGATCGGTTGGTCAGCCGAGCTCTCGCTCGAGATGCTCATCGACGACGTGGCGGAACCCGTCTGTTCACCGACTTGTCCACACCCTGACGCGACGCGGGGACGACTGTCCACAGGCGCGGCGCGTGCCCTGCCAGGCCCGGGCGCGCGGACCTAGCGTCGCGCTCATGGCACGTCGACCACCACCACCGGACCTGGAGCGGCTCGCGCGGATCACCGCGACCGAGACGCGCGAGGGCGACCCCTCGTGGCGGATGGAGCTGCCCCGATCGGGAGCGGTCGAGTCGCTGGACGACCTGCCCGACAACGTCGTGGAGCGCGTCTATGGCCCGGACGCGCTGGAGCGTCGTGGGCGGCTGTCGCCGTCCCCGCCCGAGGGCTCCGGGCGGCATCGTCCACCGGCGCCAGCAGTCGTGTCGCTGCCGACCCGGTTGGTCGGCGCCACCTGGCAGCCCCGCTGGACCGCGGTGCTCGCCCTGCTCCTGGTGCTGGTGCTCGCGGGCGTCGCCTTCGGCGTCCGCGTGGCCATGGCGCGCAGCCAGGGGGAGCCTGAGCCGGTCCCCTCGGCGGCTGCCGACCGCGAGGCGGGCGACGGGGTCAAGCGTGGCGGATCGAGCGTGGCGGCCGCGTCTCCGGGTCGGGGCGGTGGGACCGGCCCCGCATCCGCGACGCCCTCCCCGGCGTCGACCGGGGTGATCGTGGACGTCGGCGGTCAGGTGCGGCGCCACGGCGTGGTCCGACTCGCTCCTGGGGCCCGGGTGGTGGACGCGCTCGCGGCCGCGGGTGGGGCCTTGCCCGGGGCCGACCTCGGGGGCCTCAACCAGGCTCGGGTCCTCGTCGACGGCGAGCAGGTCTACGTGCCGCGCCCCGGTGAGAAGGCGCCGGTCCAGTCCGGGTCGCCAGGCGGGGTGTCGCCCCCGGGAGGTACGTCGCCCAGCGGTGGCGGTGCGGCGGGGACCGCGGCCCCGGGTGCCCCGGTCGACCTCAACACGGCGACCGTGGAGCAGCTGGACACCCTGCCCGGCGTCGGTCCGGCGATCGCGGGTCGCATCATGGAGTGGCGCACGCAGCACGGGCGGTTCAGCAGCATCGACGAGCTCGGCGAGGTCCAGGGGATCGGGCCCAAGCTGCTCGAGCGACTCCGGGCCCAGGTGCGCGTATGACGACCCCCGGCTCTCCCGATCCCCCCGAGGCGTCCGGCCCCGGTGGAGCGGGGGCGCACGATCGACGGGGCGCTCGCGGCTCCGGCGCGGAGGAGGTGTCCGGGACACGGGAGCTTCAGGCCGCCCGCCGCCGCGAGCGCCAGGACCAGGCCCGACGACTGCTCGGGCTCGGGCAGTCGTCGGGGCAGCGCGAGACGACCGTCGCGGTGGCTCGACGACATCCGCCCGCAGACGCCCTCGGACGTGCGCCTCCTCCTGCCGGCCTGCGTCGCGTGGGCCCTGACCGCGACCCTGCTGGACCGCCCGACCTGGCTCCTGGGGCTGGTCGCCTCCACTGGCGTCGTGCTGACCGTGGCGTCGGCCCGGTGGTCGGTGCGTCGGGCACGTCCTGGTCGACGGTCCGGTCGGTCGTGGGTGCCCGTCGTCGGGATCACCGGGGTGGTGATCGCCCTGACGCTGACGGCGCTCGTGGGGCACCGGGGGCTGCGCGGTGCGGGCACGATGGACGAGCTGGCGGCGCAGCGCGCGAGCGTCCGCCTCACCGCAGAGGTGGTGTCCGACCCGCGGGTGGTGGGCGGTGGGGCCGAGCGAGCGCCCGCGACGATGGTGCGGTTGCGGGTGCTCACCGTGCAGGGCCGCGGCTCGGTCAGTCGGGTCTCCGCGCCGATCCTCGTCTTCGGAGACGAGCGCTGGACCCAGGTGCGGTGGGGCCAGCGGCTCGAGCTGGCCGGCAGGCTCAAGCCCGGTGAGCCGGGCGGCGACGTCGTCGCCTCCGTCACGGTCCGCGGCCCGCCACGCGTGGTCGGTCAGCCGGACCCGGTGCTCGCCGGAGCCGAGCACGTGCGCGTCGCCCTCCGTGCCGCGGTCGACGGGGTGCCGGAGGACGCAGCAGGGCTGGTGCCGGGACTCGTCATCGGGGACACGAGCCTGACGCCGACGGACCTCACGGCCGACATGACCGAGGTGCAGATGAGCCACCTCAGTGCGGTGTCCGGGTCCAACGTCAGCATCGTCCTGGCTGCGCTGATCGGCCTGTGCTCCCTGCTCGGTCTGCCGCGCCGCCTGCGGCCCGTGGTGGCGCTGATCGGGCTGGCCGGCTTCGTCGTGCTGGCCCGCCCCGAGCCCAACGTCATCCGGGCCGCCGTGATGGGGGCCGTGGGCCTGCTCGGCGTCTCCACCTCGCGGCGCCGGTCGGCCCTGCCCGCGCTCGGCGCCGCGATCGTCGTGCTGCTCTGCTACGACCCGTGGCTCGCGCGGTCCTACGGCTTTGCGCTGTCCTCGCTCGCGACGCTCGGGCTGCTGCTGTTCGCGACGCCGTGGGGCGAGCGCATCGGCAGGGTGCTGCCGCACCGGATCCGTTCGTGGGGGCCGGCGCTCGCGATCCCGGTCGCCGCGCAGGTGGCCTGCGGACCCGTGACGATCATGCTCCAACCGTCGGTGAGCCTGGTCGGGGTCCCCGCCAACCTCGCGGCGGCTCCCTTCGTGGGACCGACCACCGTGCTCGGGATCGTCACGGCGGCGGTCGCCGTCGTGAGCGTGCCGGTGGCTCACCTGGTCGCGTGGGCGGCCGCCGTGCCGGCCTGGCTCATCGCCCGCGTGGCGCGTGTGGCGGCTGACGTGCCCTACGGCGCGATGCCCTGGCCCGACGGAGGACGCGGTGCCCTGCTGCTCGCCATGCTCACCCTGGTCCTCGTGGTCAGCGGCCCGCGCCTGGCGTGGTGGACCCGGGCCCGCCCCCTGGCGGCGCTCGCGGTCGTGGTCCTCGCCCTCTCCCTCGTCGTGCCCGTCGGCTCGGCCGCGTGGCCGGTGGCCGGGTGGCGGATCGTGGTCTGCGACGTCGGTCAGGGCGACGGGATCGCCCTGTCGTCCGGACCCGGGCGAGCGGTCGTCGTCGACGTCGGGCCGGCCGACCCCGGCATACGACCCTGTCTGTCCCGCCTGGGGATCGACCGGATCGACGCCGTCGTCCTGTCCCACTTCCACGACGACCACGTCGGTGGGCTCGAGGAGGTGCTGGACGGCTGGCCGGTGGGCGCCGTGCTGGTCACCGCCACGCGCGACCCCGCCGCGCAGGCCACCAGGGTCGACCGGCTCTCGTCCGACCATCACCTGCGACCGCAGACCCTGGTGGCGGGGGACCGGCTGGCCTACGGCGAGGTGAGCGCCGAGGTCGTCGCCCCGACGCGGGAGATCCGCGACGGGTCGGTGCCCAACAACGCGAGCCTGGTGCTGCTCGCCGACGTGGGCGGCACCACCGCGCTGCTGACCGGCGACGCCGAGCCCGAGCTCGCGGCCGACGCGCGAACGACGCTGTCCCGCTTGGCCGTCCACCCGCAGGTCGACGTCCTCAAGGTCGCCCACCACGGGTCGGCCAAGCAGGACCCCCACCTGCTCGCCGACCTCGACGCCCCGTTGGCGCTGATCAGCGTGGGGCTCGACAACGACTACGGCCAGCCGGCGGCATCCGCGCTGACCACGCTGCAGCGCAACGGGTTTCACATCGAGCGCACGGACGAGTCCGGTGATCTCGCCGTGCTCGGCCACGGCGCCGAGCTGCGGGTCGCCCGTCGGGGCCGGTGACCTGGGTCAGGACTGCTTGAACTCGCACGCGCTGGTCTTGAGTGCGTCGATGGTGGCCTGCACGGCGGGGACCTTCTGCAGGTCGGGGGTGGTGACGGCCACGATGTGGCGTCGCGACCACGGCGTGATGTCGCGGATCGCGGTGTGCGGGTTGACCGCTCGGCGCAGCATCAGGTCGGGGATGAGGGCGACGCCGAGGCCGGCGCCGACCAGGCCGAGCTGGGCGACATAGTCCTCGGTCTCGAAGGCCAGGTTGGGGACGAAGCCCGAGTCCGCCGCCAGCCCAACCATGTGGACGCGGCACCGGGGGCAGCCCGCGACCCAGGCCTCGGTGGCGAGGTCGGCCATGCTCACGGTCTCGTGCGCGGCCAGCGGGTGGTCGACCGGCAGGGCCAGGCGCACCTCGTCGACGAGCAGGGGAGTGGTGACGAGCAGGTCGAGGTCGGTCTCGTCGGTCGGCGTCGAGCCGCTCTCGTAGGAGAAGCCGACGACCAGGTCGCACTCGCCCTCGCGCAGGGCGGCGATGGCCTCGGGGGGCTCGTTCTCGCTGAAGGTCACCGTCAGGTCGGGGTGCTGGCGGTGCAGCGCCGCGAGGGCGGGCGGCACGATCGTCGCGGTCGCGGACGGGAAGGACATGATCCGCACCCGGCCGGCGCGCAGCCCGGCGATGGCGGCGACCTCCTCCTCGGCGGCGTCGAGCGCGGCCAGAACGCCACCGGCGTGGCGCGCGAGCACCTGCCCGGCCTCGGTCAGGCGCACCTGTCGGCCCACGCGGTCGATCAGGACGGTGCCGGTGCGCTGCTCGAGGCGCCGCACCATCTGCGAGATGGCGGGCTGGGTGTAGCCGAGCGCGGCAGCGGCCCCGGTGAAGCTGCCCTCGTCGGCGATGGCCTTCATGACACGGAGTCCAGCGGCGTCGATCATGGGCTCATCCTATAACCTGATGTTATTGAATGTCGAGGTTGGTACGGCTTCGCCTATGGCTCGTGCGGCGGGGCCGGACGTCATACTTGGTGGGTGCAGTCCATGATCCTCGACCAGCTCGCCCGGCTCGTCCACGACGGCGGCGTCGTCGCCCTCACGGGTGCCGGGATGAGCACCGAGTCGGGGATCCCGGACTATCGCGGGCCGGACGGGCGTCGGCGGGTCCAGCCGATGCAGTACTCCGAGCTGCTGAGCGGTCCCGAGGCGCGGCGTCGCTACTGGGCGCGGGCGTACGTCGGCTGGGAGCGGTTCACCGGCGCCAGCCCCAACGCCGGCCACCGGGCGCTGGCCGCGCTGCAGCGGGCCGGTCTGGTGGACGGCGTGATCACCCAGAACGTCGACGGGCTGCACCAGGAGGCGGGCACCCGGGACGTGCTCGAGCTGCACGGCACCCTCACGGTCGTGCGCTGCCTGACCTGCGAGGACCGCACCTCCCGCGAGGAGGTGCAGCGCCGCCTCGCCGAGGCCAACCCCGACTTCCAGGTCCACAGCGACGAGGTGCGTCCGGACGGGGACATCGCCCTGCCCGACGACGTCGTCCAGCGGTTCCACCTGGCCCACTGCGTCGTGTGCGGGTCGGACGCGCTCAAGCCCGACGTCGTCTTCTTCGGCGAGTCCGTGCCGCGGGAGCGGGTCGACGAGGCCTATCGCCGGGTCGAGGCCGCCTCGGCGCTGCTCGTGCTCGGGTCGAGCCTGCAGGTGATGAGCGGCTACCGGTTCGTGCGGCGGGCGGACGCGCTCGGGCTGCCCGTCGGCATCATCACCCGGGGTCGCACCCGTGGGGACGACCAGGCGACCTGGCAGCTGGATGCGCCGCTGGGGCCCTCGCTCACCGGTCTCGCCCGCCGGCTGGGGATCGAGGACGACCTCGGTCCGGTGGTCGATGGCGAGTACGCGACGGGCCTGCCGCTCGGCCTCGTTTGAGAATTATTATCAAATTGGCCTAGGGTCGTCAGCATGTGGGCACGAGGCGACTACACGCAGGTGGGGGAGCGGCTGCTGCCGATGGGGGCGGCGCTGCTGGATGCGTGCGAACGTGCGGTCGGTGGGCTGACCGCCACGCGTCTCGTGGACGCCGCCTGCGGGGTGGGCAACGTCGCCCTGCAGGCGGCGGCCCGCGGCGCCACCGTCACCGGTGTCGACCTCACACCCGAGCTGCTGGCGCTCGCCGCCGATCGCGCGGATCGCGCCGGCCACCAGATCGACTGGGTGGCAGGGGATCTCGCGGACCCGGCGACGGCCGACCGCGCCACGTCACGGGGGCCCGCCGACGTGGTCGCGTCGTGCGCCGGCCACGCCTTCGTGCCCGACACCGCGGCCTGCACGGCCGCCATCGCGCAGATGCTCCGCTCCGGCGGGCTGTTCGCCTACACCGCCTGGGAGCGGTGGCCGGACGACCCCTTCGGCCGCCCCCTGGCCCCCTACGTGTCGGTGTGCTCCCCGGAGCGTATGCCGTTCGCCTGGGCGGACGAGCAGGTCGCCGAGTCTCGGCTGGCCCCCTTCTTCGACGACGTCCGGGTCGAGCACCGGCGCCACGACTGGGAGTTCGCGTCGGCGCGCGGTGCGGCGGACTGGGTCCTGCACGTGTCGCCGCTGCACGTGGCCGTCGTGGAGGGGCTGGCGCCCGCCGAGCGGGCCGCCCTGCGGGGTCGCTTCGTCGATGCCTTCACCGAGCACCTCGACGGTGACGGCGCGGTGCGGTGGAGCACGCCATACGTGCTGGTGACCGCCCGCCGGCGGTGAGGGGAGCGGTAGCGTCCGCTCGGCCGTGGCCGCGAGGGCGGCGCCTGGCACGGTCTGTCGGTGGTCTGTGATGGGGTGGGCCCGTGAACGAATCCTCCTCGTGGCGCACGCCCCTCGACCCGCCACCGCAGGCCGGTCGCGCCGCCTCCGACCAGCTCGACGCGGGCAAGCACCAGCGGCCGGGCATCGACCTCGGCAAGCCCGTCGAGGTGCCCTGGGCCGACCGTCACGGCACGGGCCTGTGCCTGTCGGGCGGCGGCTTCCGGGCTGCGATGTTCCACCTCGGGTCGACGCGGCGGCTGGACGAGCTGGGCATCCTCGGGCGCCTTCGCACCGTGTCCGGGGTGTCCGGGGGCTCGATCATCGCCAACCTGCTGTGCGACCCGCGGCTCGGGTGGCCGAGCGGGGCCGGCGGGGACGGCGGGGCCACGCGCATCGAGGGCTTCGAGGAGCTGGTGGCCGGACCGGCGCGCCGGCTGGCCTCGACCAACGTGCGCACGCCCGCGCTGCTGAGTCGGCTGCGGCCCGACCGGTGGCTGGTCCAGGACGGGGCCGTGCGCGCCATGGCCGACGGGTTCGCGCGCGAGATCGACTGGTGGGCAACGCCGCTGCGTGACCTGGGCGTCGTCGGCGCCTCGACGGTGACGGGGGCGACCGACGTGGCCTACGGCGTGGACTGGCGGTTCTACGACCCCACCGCGGTGCGCCCGGCGGGCTGGATGGGCGACTACCGGCTCGGCTTCGGCCCGCCTCCGCCCTGGTTGCGGGTGGCGGACGTGGTGGCGACGTCCTGCGCGTTCCCGCCCGTCTTCGGGCCGTGGCGCCTCGACGGGCGCGGGCTCGACCTGCGCGGCGGGGTGGCGGGGCGCGAGGCGGCCGAGACCCGCGACGCGATCCGCCGCAGCATCCCGCTGTCCGACGGCGGCGTCTACGACAACCTCGGGCTCGAGCCGGTGTGGAAGGACCACGCCGCCGTCCTCGTCTCGGACGGCGGCGGCGTCTTCCGCGCCCGCACGACCCGCACCCCGCTCGGCCAGATGCTGCGCACCATGTCAATCGCGTCGGACGGGGGCACCTCGGTGCGGCTGCGGTGGCTGCACTCCTCGATGAGCGCGGGCGAGCTCGCCGGCGCCACCTGGGCGCTGGACGAGGTCGTGGGCTATCCACCCGACGTGGTCGAGCTCGTCAACGCGATCCGCACCGACCTCGACGCGTTCACGCCGGGGGAGCAGATGGTGCTCGAGCGGCACGGCTACCTCGTGACCGACGCTCTGGTGCGCGAGCACTCGCCCGAGCTGATCGCCGTGGACGCAGCGCTGGACCCGCCCCACCCCGAGGTGGCCGACCCCGAGGTGGCTCGCCGACTGCTGCGCGACTCCGACCGCCGCACGGTGCTCGGCCGATGGCGCAGCGGCTGAGCGGCGGGCTGAGCGGCAGGCCGGGGCTCGCTGCTGCCGAGCAGGGCCCGCGCGGCGACCCGGTGTGCAGGGTGCGCGCTGGGAGCGCGGGGGTGGCACGGGGATGGGTGGGGAGTGTGCAGGGTGCGCGCTGGGAGCGCGGGGGTGGCGCGCTTGGCGCAGCCGGATCCACCACGTCCAGCGCGGTCAGAAGGGGTAGGTCGCGATCCGGCTCTGCAGGGTCACCCACTGCAGGTGGCAGAAGGTCTCGAGGTTGGCCCGGGCGCCGCCGAAGTGGCCGCCGCTGCCGGAGGCCTTGACCCCGCCGAAGGGGATCACCGCCTCGTCGTCGACCGTCTGGTCGTTGATGTGCAGCATGCCGGTCTCGATGCGGTCGGAGAGCTCGTATGCCGCCAGCGCGTCACCCGTGAGGACGCCCACCGACAGGCCGTACTCGCTCGCATTGATCAGGTCGATCGCCTCGTGCACGGACTCGTAGGTCGTGATCGGGGCGACCGGGCCGAAGATCTCGTCGGTGAACGCCGGGCTCTGCGCCGCCACCCCCGACAGGACGGTGGGGCGGTAGAAGAGCCCGTCGTAGGTGCCGCCGGCGTCCAGCCGCGCGCCGGCGTCGACCGCGCGCGTGACCACGTCGTGCACGCGGTCGCGCTGGCGCTCGTCGATGATCGGCCCCAGCGCGTTGGACGGGTCGGTCGGGTCGCCGATGGTCAGCCGCTCGGCGCGGGTGGCGAGGGCCCGGGCGTAGTCCTCGGCCAGGGACGCGGGCACGAGGTGCCGCCCGGTCGTCATGCAGATCTGGCCCTGGTGCAGGAAGGATCCCCACGCGCCGGCCGAGGCGGCGGCCTCGACGTCGGCGTCGGGCAGCACCAGCAGGGCGTTGTTGCCGCCCAGCTCGAGGTGCACCTGCTTGAGCAGTCCGCCCGCCGTCGCGCCGATCCGGCGGCCCACGGCCGTCGAGCCGGTGAACGACAGGCACGGCACGTCCGGGTGCGCCACGAGGGCCTCACCGAGGTCGCCACCGCCGGGCAGCACGTGCAGCACGCCCGCCGGGAGACCGGCGTCGGCGAAGAGCTGGGCGAGCGCCATACCGCCGGCGACCGTGGTGCGCGGGTCGGGCTTGAGGACCACGGCGTTGCCGAGGGCGAGGGCGGGTGCGACCGAGCGCATCGACAGGATCGCCGGGAAGTTGAACGGTGACACGACCCCGACGACGCCGTAGGGGACGTAGCGGGCGATCGACAGGCGGGGCTTGGCCGAGCGCAGCCCCTCGCCGTAGGGCGCCGCGGCCGTCGCGGCGGCCTCCTGGAGCTCGGCGACGACGAGCCCGACCTCGAAGGCCGCCTTGCCCTGACCCGACCCCGCCTCGCGCACCAGCCACGGCGCGAGCCGGTCCGGCGCCGCCTCGAGGAGCTGAGCGGCCTTGTGCATCACGGCGGCTCGCGCGGGATAGGGCAGCGCCGCCCACTCTCGCTGGGCGTCCCGGGCCTGCTCGACGGCACGGCCGAGGTCCTCGGTGGTGGCGGTCCCGACCTGCCCGAGGGTCTCGCCGGTCGCCTTGTCGGTCACGTCGGCGGGCCGGCCGGAGCCGTCGACCCAGCCGCCGGACCAGACCTTGCCCTCCCAGGGCGTCGTCGCGCTCGTCATCGTCTCGTCATCCTCCGATGGGGTGGTTGGGCCAGCCGGTGTAGCACTCGGCGACGTAGGCGCGGCCCTGCTTGGTCGAGGTCACGGTCTCGAGCTCGCCCATCTGGCGGCGCACGTCGAACGCGTCCGCACCGGGCGGCGTGTGCAGCATCTGGGTCATCCAGTAGGAGAAGTTCTGCGAGCGCCATACGCGCGCGAGGGCCCGCGGGCCGTAGGTCTCGAGCACCTGGACGTCCTGGGTGTCGAGGGCCTGCTCGAGCACCTCCGCCAGCACCTTGACGTCGGCCAGGGCGAGGTTGAGGCCCTTGGCGCCGGTGGGCGGCACGGTGTGCGCGGCGTCCCCGGCCAGCACGAGCCGGCCGTGGCTCATCGGCTCCTGCACGAAGGAGCGGAAGTTGAGGCGGGCTCGCTCGAAGATCGGGCCGGTCTTGAGCTCGAAGCCGTCCCCGGCGACGCGCGCCTGCAGCTCCGACCAGATCTGGTCCTCGCTCCACGCGTGCACGTCCTCGTCGGGCTCGCACTGCAGGTACATCCGCTGGACGGTGTCGGTGCGCTGGCTGATCAGGGCGAAGCCCCGGTCGGACTGGGCGTAGATCAGCTCGGAGGCGCTCATCGGCGCCTCGCACAGGATGCCGAACCAGGCGAAGGGATACTCCTTGCCGTAGACCGTGCGGCGGGCCTCGGGCACGAGCCGGCGGCACTGGCTGCGCGAACCGTCCGAGCCGACGACGTAGGTGGCCCGCAGCTCCTGGCGCTCGCCCTCGGCGTCGGTGAACCGCACGGTGGGAGAGTCGGTCTCGACGCCGTCGACCTCCACCTCGGTGACCCCGAACCGCACGTCCCCGCCGTCGCGGGCGCGGGCGTCGGCCAGGTCGATGAAGACGTCCGTCTGGGGGTAGAGCCAGACCGAGGCGCCCACGAGCTCCTGGAAGTCGATGCGGTGCCCCTGGCCGTGCAGCCGCAGCTCGACCCCTTCGTGCTCGTAGCCGTCGCGCAGGATCCGGTCGGAGACCCCGTCGAGGAGCATCCGCGCGCTGTCCGCCTCGAGGATCCCCGCACGGTGGGTGGTCTCGATCTCCTGGCGGGTGCGGGTGTCGATCGCCACGGACTCGATCCCGCGCTGGGCGAGCAGGTGGGAGAGCATGAGCCCGGCGGGTCCTGCCCCGACGATCGCGACGGGCGTGGTGCTGACGGTCATTGACGAGCCTCCTTGCTGGTCGTGGGTGCAGTCTGTCACCGGGCGCCGAGGAGCGCCCGCGAGACGACGATCCGCTGGACCTGGTTGGTTCCTTCGTAGATCTGGGTGATCTTGGCGTCGCGCATCATCCGCTCGACGGGGAAGTCCGCGGTGTAGCCCGCCCCGCCCAGCACCTGGACCGCGTCGACGGTGATGGCCATGGCCGCGTCCGAGGCGAAGCACTTGGCGGTGGCGCCCGCGACGCTCATGTCGGGGCCGGCGGCCTCGGCCTCCTCCGCGGCGGCGTAGGTCAGCAGGCGCGCGGCGCGCAGCCGCATCTCCATGTCGGCGAGCATGAAGGCCACGCCTTGGAACTCGCCGATCGGTCGACCGAACTGGCGGCGCTCGCGGGCGTAGCGGACGGCCACGTCGAGCGCGCCCTGGGCCACGCCGACGGCCTGCGCGGCGACGATCGCGCGGGTGCGGTCCAGCGTCCCGAGGGCCAGCCGCAGCCCCTGCCCCTCCTCGCCGACGATCCGGTCGGCGGGGATGCGGACGTCGCGCATCACGACCTCGCGGGTGGGGGAGCCCTTGAGCCCCATCTTGCGCTCCAGGCCACCGAGCTCGATGCCCTCGTCCGTGGCCTCCAGGACGAAGGCCGAGATGCCGCGCGCCCCCGCCTGCGGGTCGGTGACCGCGAAGACGACGTAGAGCCCCGCCTCGCCCGCGTTGGTGATCCAGCGCTTGGTGCCCTTGAGGACGTAGTGGTCGCCCTCGCGCCGGGCCTGCGTCGTCATCGCGGCGACGTCGCTGCCGGCCTCGGGCTCGGACAGCGCGAACGCCCCGAGGCACTCGCCCGCGGCGATCCGCGTCAGGTAGCGCTGCTTGACCTCCTCGGACCCGCCGAGCAGCAGCGGCCAGGTGAACAGCTCGTTGCCCCCGATGACCTGCTGGGTCGTGGTGCACGCCCGGGCGATCTCCTCGGCCACGACCGCGGACCCGAGCAGGCTCGCACCCTGACCGCCATACTGCTCGGGAATCCCGATGGCGTGCAGCCCTGCTCGCGTGAGCGCCTCGACCGACTCGCGGGGGAAGCGCCCCTCGGCGTCCACCGCTGCGGCGTGCGGCGCGACCTGCTCGGTCGCGATCTCGCGGGCCAGGGCCCGCAGCTCCTCGTGGTCCTCGTCCAACCGGAACATCGTTGTCCTCCAGGGGGATCGGCGGTATGACGGAAGCGGGGTCGCCGGGTCAGCGCAGACCGAGCAGCCGGGCGGCGTTGTCCTTGAGGATCCCCGGCATGACCTCCGGCTTGAGGCCGAGCTGCTCGGCGTCGGCGATCCACCGCTCGGGCGAGATCAGGGGGTAGTCGCTGCCGAACAGCACCTTGCGGCGCAGCATGCCGCCGCCCGCCTTGACCAGCTCGGGCGGGAAGTAGCGCGGCGACCAGCCCGACAGGTCGATGTGGACGTTGGCCTTGTGGGTGGCCATCGAGATCGCCTCGGCCTGCCAGGGCACGGACGGGTGCGCCAGGATCACCTGCAGCGCAGGGAAGTCCGCGGCGACGTCGTCGAGCAGGATCGGGTTGGAGTAGCGCAGCTTGATGCCGCGGCCGCCGGGCAGCCCGGCGCCGATGCCGTTCTGCCCGGTGTGGAACAGCGCGGGCACGCCGAGCTCCTCGATGGCCTCCCACAAGGGGTAGAACGCCTCGTGGTCGGGGGAGAAGCCCTGCAGCGACGGGTGGAACTTGAAGCCCCGCGCCCCGTGCTCGCGGACCAGCCGTCGCGCGAGGTCCACGGCGGCCGCGCCCTGGAGCGGGTCGACCGAGCCGAAGGGGATGAGCACGTCGGGGTGATGCGCGGCGCGGTCGCAGAGCTCCACGCTCGAGATCCCCGGGTGGCCGAGGTTGGTCGTGGCGTCGACGGTGAACACCACGGCGGCCATGGCGTGCTCGCGATAGCGGTCGGCGAGGAACTCGACCGTGGGGGTGCGGTTGTCCGACGAGCGGAAGTACGCCGCCGAGGCGTCCATCAGCTCCTGGTCGAGCGACAGGCAACCGTGCCCGTCGGACTCGACGTGGACGTGCACGTCGATCGCGGTGATCGTGTCGAGGTCGATGCTGAGCTCAGTCATGGTGGCCCCACTGCTCCTTCACGCGGTTCTTGACGAGCTTGCCGGAGGCGTTGTGCGGCAGCTCCTCGATGATGACGACCGACTTGGGGATCTTGTAGCGCGCGAGCCGGCCGTCCAGGTGCGCGAGCAGCTCTGCCTCCGAGGCGGACTGGCCGGCGCGGAGGCTGACGACCGCTCGACCGACCTCGCCCCAGTGCGCGTCGGGCACCCCGATGACGGCGACCTCCGCGACGGCGGGGTGGGTGTAGATCGCCTGTTCCACCTCGGCGGGATAGATGTTCTCCCCGCCCGAGATGATCATGTCCTTGAGCCGGTCGACGATGCGCAGGTAGCCGTCGTCGTCCATCGTCCCGAGGTCGCCGGTGCGCAGCCAGCCCTCGTCGACGAAGGTCTCGGCGGTGGCGTCGTCGCGCTGCCAGTAGCCCGGGGTGACGTTGGGTCCCTGCACGAGGACCTCGCCGGGGGTGCCGGTCTCGGCGTCCTCGAGGGTCGGCGTCACGACCCGCACGTCGCTGAAGAAGCACGGCGTGCCGGCGGAACCGATGCGGGTGACGCCCTCGTGGGCGCGCAGCATCGTCGCGCCGGGGGAGGACTCGGTCAGCCCGTAGCCCTGGATGATCATGAGCCCGCGGTCGAGGTAGGCCTGCAGCAGCGACTCGGGCAGGGGCGCCCCGCCGGACTGGACGATGCGCAGGCTGGACAGGTCGCGGGTCTCCCACTGCGGGTGGCGCAGGAGCGACAGCAGCATGGTCGTGACGCCGAAGATCCAGGTGATGCCCTCGGTCTCGATCAGCTCGAGCGCCCGGTCGGCGTCCCACGAGGACTCGATGTAGCTCGTGCCGCCCTTGAGGAAGCAGGGGAACATCAGCTGGTTGAGCGCCGCGGTGTGGAACAGCGGCGCGCTGAGCAGGCACCGCTCGTGGGAGGTGAGGTCGAGGTCGACGATCAGGTTGTAGACGTTCCAGGAGATGTTGGCGTGCGTCATCATCACGCCCTTGGGGCGCCCGCTCGTGCCCGACGTGTACTGGATCATGAACAGGTCGTCCAGCGACACCGGCTCGTCCAGCACCTCGTCCGAGCCGCTCTCGAGGACCTCGGCGAACGACGGGTGACCCTCGGCGCCGGCCACGCTCACGGTCAGGACGCCCAGGGAGGCGACGTCCTCGGAGCCGACGACCTGCTCGAAACCCTCGTCCCACACCAGGACTCGCGGGGCCGAGTCCTGCAGGACGAAGGCCGTCTCGGGTGGGGCCAGCCGCGTGTTGAGCGGCACGGTGACCGCGCCGAGCTTGGCCGTGGCCAGCATGGTCAGGACCAGCTCGACGGAGTTCAGCCCGAGATAGGCGACCCGGTCGCCGCGCTCGACGCCCAGGGCGCGCAGCCCGTGGGCGAGGCGGTTGGAGCGGTCCTGGACCTGGCCGTATGTCGTCCGCACGCCCCGATGGACGAAGGCGACCTGGTCGGGCGACATCCGGGCACGACGACGCGCCCAGGAGCCCATGCCGGCGTCACGCATGCGAACCTCCTTGTCCTGCAGCTGATCCGGGACCTGGCCCGGCAGCTGATCCAGCAGCTGGTCCGGCAGCCGGGTGGGTGTCGGCGGGCGCGTCGATGCCCGACGCGGCCTTGAGGGCGAGCAGCGCCTGCAGCGCCTCGTCGCGGCGGCGGGTCACCTCGTCGAGGTCCTGGCCGGCCATCGCGTCGTCGGTCTGGGCGGCGATGGTGCGGCACAGCTCGGGGGTGAGCTCGGGCTGCCCCAGGTCGGCCCACCAGTCCAGCATCGGTGGCCCGAGGTGCTCGAGCACGTGGCCGATCCCGCCCGGCCCGCCCGACAGGTGCTGGGTGGCGAAAGGGCCGTAGAGCGCCCACCGCAGCCCGGGCCCGGAGGCGATGGCCGTGTCCACGTCCGCGACGGTGACGACGCCCCGGGCGACGAGGTCGTAGCCCTCGCGCCACAGCGCCGCCTGGAGCCGGTTGGTGACGTGGCCGGGCAGCTCGGCGTTGATGCGGATCGGGTGCTTGCCGAGGTGGGCGAAGGTGGCCATGGCCGCGTCGACCGCAGCCGCGTCCGTCCTTGAGCCACCGACGATCTCGATCAGCGGCACCAGGTGCGGCGGGTTGAACGGGTGGGCCACGAGCACGCGCTCGGGGTGGTGCGTGCACGCGTCCTGGAAGGAGCTGGGGGTCAGTCCGGACGAGCTGCTGGTGAGGAGCACGTCGGGCCGGGCCGCGGCGTCGGCCGCGGCGAAGATCTCGCGCTTGACGTCGAGCCGCTCGGGCCCGGCCTCGATGACCAGGTCGGCGTCGCGGACGGCCTCGGCCACCTCCCGCACGAGCGTGAGATCGCCTGTCCTGCCGCCGGTCTCGCGTGACGGGAGCTGCTCGCGCTGGCGGTCGACGGTGCTGCGCAGACGCTCCTCGGCGTCCGGCGCGGGGTCGGCGACGACGACGTCCAGGCCGCGGGCGGTGGCCAGGGTTGCCCAGGCCGCGCCGATGGCGCCGGCGCCGACGACGGCGACGCGCGTGATGGCGCCGGGAGCGACATACGGGCTCATCGGCCCTCCTCCGGGTCGGTGGCGCGGCGCGAGTCGGCCAGCGCCACGACGGGATCCAGCGAGGTCGGCACCGCGAGGGCGTCGCGGCTGGCGACCTGCTCCAGGGACTGCCCCTGCAGGATCCGCTTGACGGGGAGCTCGAGCTTCTTGCCGGTGAGATTGCGCGGTATGACGGGAAGCTGGAGGACCTCGTCGGGGACATGCCTGGGGGACAAGGCAGTTCGCAACGCCCGGGCGATGGTGCCGCGCAGAGCGTCGTCGAGGTCGACCCCGTCCTCGAGGCTCACGAGCAGCAGCAGGTGCCCGTTGCCGCCCTCTGGGTCCTCCAGGTGCACGACCAGGGAGTCGGCGACGCCCGGGAGCGCCTCGACGACGCGATAGAACTCGGCGGTGCCGAGGCGGACGCCGCCACGGTTGAGGGTGGCGTCCGAGCGGCCGGCCACATGGCAGGAACCGTTGTCGGCGAACACGATCCAGTCGCCGTGCCGCCACACGCCCGGGTAGTGGTCGAAGTAGGTCGAGCGCAGGCGCTCGCCGTCGTCGTCGCCCCAGAACCCGACCGGCATGGACGGCATGGGGGAGGTGACGACCAGCTCGCCGAGCTCGCCGACGAGATCCTCGCCGGTCTCGGACCAGGCGTGGACGTCGGCGCCGAGGCAGCGCGCGGAGATCTCGCCGGCCCACACGGGCACGAGCGGGGAGTTCTGCACGAGGCCGGAGCACACGTCGGTGCCGCCGGAGCCCACGTTGAGCTGCACGTCGGGGCCGAGCTGCTTGGCGACCCAGGCGTAGCCCTCGGGCGGCAGCGGCGCGCCGGCGGAGCCGATCACGCGCAGCGACAGGCGGTCTCGGCGGTCACGCAGGTCGACCCCCTCCTTGCGGCAGGCCATCAGGTAGCCGGGGCTGGCGCCCATGATCGTGGCGCCGGTCTCCTCCGCGAGCCGCCACTGCCACTCCAGGTCGGGCCACAGCGGGTTGCCGTCGATCATGACGATCCCGGCGCGCACGAGCAGCGAGCTGATGAGGGCGTTCCACATCATCCAGGCCGTCGTGGAGAACCACAGCATCCGGTCGCCGGGGCGCATGTCCCAGGAGAACGCGTGGTTCTTGAGGTGCTCCAGCAGGATGCCGCCGTGCCCGTGCACGATGGCCTTGGGCTGCCCGGTGGTGCCCGAGGAGAAGAGCACGACGAGCGGGTGGTCGAAGGCGACGGCCTCCGTCGGCACCTGCGCGAGTCCGTCGACGCGCTCGGGCTCCGGTGCGGCGTCGAGCAGCTCGCGCCAGGACCGGGCGTCCTCGACGCGCCACGGGCCGTACTCCAGGTCGACGACGTGCTGCACCGTCGGCAGGGCGGCGCGGATCTCGGCGACCTCGGCGGACCGGTCGACGTCCTTGCTGCCGTAGCGGTAGCCGCCGACGACGAGCAGGACGGTGGGGTCGACCTGGGCGAACCGGTCGATGACCGCCCGGGGCCCGAACTCGGTGGCGCAGCTCGCCCAGATGGCGCCGAGGCTCGCCGTCGCGAGGAAGGCGACGAGCGACTCGGGGACGTTGGGCACGTAGCCGACGACCCGGTCACCGCGGCGGACGCCCAGGCGCTGCAGGGCGTCCCGCGCTGCTGCGACCTGCTCCCGCAGCTCGCCGAAGGTCAGGTCGACGTCCTTGCGCGTCTGCGAACGCCCCATGACCGCAACCGTGCTCGCGTCCTCGGGTCGGCCCAGCGCGTGGTCGACATAGCTGAGCGTCGCGCCGGGGAACCACTCGGCGCCGGGCATCTCGCGTCGTCCGAGGACCGCGCGGTGCGGCATACGGGCCTGGACCTCGAAGTAGTCCCACACCGATCCCCAGAAGCCGTCGAGGTCGGTGACCGACCAGCGCCACAGCTCGTCGTGCGTGGTGAAGCGGTGGCCGCGCTCGCGGGCCAGCCAGGTGAGGTATTGCCCGACCTGGCTCGTCTCGAGGACGTCGACCGGGGGTGTCCAGACGATGTCGCCCTGCTGGACGGGGGTGCCGGGGTCCCAGGTGCGCCAGGTCATCGCGCGTCCTCGGTGACCTTGGCGGCGCGGCCCTCGAGGAAGTCGCGCATGCGGCCCTTGGCGTCGTCGGTGCCCTGCGCGATCGCGGCCATGAGCGACTCCATCAGGTAGCCCTCGCGCGGGTTGGCCTCCGCGATCCGTGGAAGTGCCTGCACGACGGCGAAGTTCGTCTGCGGCGCGTTGTCCGCGATGCGCGCGGCGAGGCCCAGCGCGTGGTCCAGGCCGACGCCGTCGTCGACGAGATACTGCGCGAAGCCCACCGCGTGGCCCTCGGCCGCGTCGTAGCGGCGCCCGGTCAGCATCATGTCGACCATGCGGTGCGCCCCGACCAAGCGGGGGATCCGCACGGAGCCGCCGCCGCCCACGAAGAGCCCGCGCTGGCCCTCGGGGAGGGCGTAGAAGGTGGAGCGCTCCGCGACGCGCACGTGGGTGGCCGAAGCGAGCTCGAGGCCGCCGCCGACGACCGCGCCCTTGAGCACGGAGACGACGGGGACGGCGGAGCCCTCGATCGTATCGAAGGCGCGGTGCCACATCCGCGAGTGCGCCACGCCCGCCAGGGTGTCCCGCTCGGCCATCTCGGCGAGGTCCAGGCCGGCGCAGAAGTGGTCGCCCTCGGCGTCCAGCACGATCGCACGGACCTCGGGGGCCAGGTTGGTGAAGACGCGCTCCAGGCCGAGGATCGTGCGGTCGGACAGGGCGTTCCGCTTGGCGGGGCGGCTCAGGGTGATGATGCCGACGGCACCCTCCCGACGCAGCGACAGGGTCTCTGGGAACTCGCAACCGTCGTGCACGACACCGGAACTCATGGGCTCTCCCTGTTCGTCGCTGAATAGCAGGTTTCCTGATACTGACATGACGGCCAGGCGGCGCGCAAGGGTGCGGCGGTGAATTCTGCGCTCCGTGATGAGGTTGAATGGCGGGGTGACTCACCGTGATCGCTCGCCGGCCCCGTCGCTGCTGTACGTCGTCAAGCAGCTCGAGCTCGTCACGCGCGCGCACCTGGACGCGATCGTCCGCGAGTCCGGTGTCACGGCCCTGCAGTACACCGCACTGACGGTGCTCGAGCGGCGGGAGGGCATGACCTCCGCCGACCTCGCCCGACACTCCTTCGTGCGGGCCCAGTCGGCCGCCGACCTGGTGGGAGGGCTCGAGCGTCGTGGTCTCATCCGGCGCGACCCGGACCCGACCAACCGGCGCCGCCGCCTGATCAGCCTCACCGAGGACGGCCGCGCCCTGCTGCGGCGCCAGGCCGAGCCCGTGGCTGAGCTCGAGGCGCACATGGTCAAGGACCTCGACCCGGACCAGCGCGAGAGCTTCACCGAGGCGCTGCAGATGTGCCGCGCCGCC
>NZ_DCYC01000073.1:110558-113698 GCF_002330965.1 Arsenicicoccus sp. UBA2120 | reverse complement strand
GACGTCGCGGACCCACCCCCCAGGAGTCGACATGTCCTCGCGCACCCTCCGCCCCTCCCGAGTCACGACCGTCGCGGCTGCCCTGGCTGCCGTCGGCGCCCTGGCCGTCCCCGTGGCACCCGCGGTCGCCGCCGGGTCGCCCCGCAGCACCGAGCCCCGCAGCGCCGAGCCGCGCGCCACCGAGCCGCGCGCCACCGAGCCGCGCGCCACCGAGCCGCGCGTCACCGAGCCGCGTCACGAGCAGGGCACCCTGCCCGACGGTTCCACCTGGGACATCGCGGTCCCGGCCGGCTGGAACGGCGACGTCATCCTGTTCAGCCACGGGTTCCGCACCGGCGCGGTCAACCCCACCGTGGACGCCGGGTTCGCCCCCACCTCGGCGGCCCTGCAGGCACGCGGGTATGCCGTGGCGCAGTCGTCATACGCCCGGACCGGATGGGCGCTCGGCAGCGCCGTCGACGACCAGCTCGGCGTGCTCGCCGAGTTCAAGGCGCGCATCGGCGAGCCGCGTCGCACGATCGCCTTCGGCCGGTCCATGGGAGGGCTGGTGAGCAGCCTGCTGGCGGAGCGACGCGACGCTGACATCGACGCGGCAATCAGCACCTGCGGACTGCTCGGCGGCGGGCTCAACCTCAACAACTACCAGCTCGACGGGCAGCAGGCCGTCGCCTCCCTGCTGCTGCCCGGCGAGGACGTGCGGCTCACGAAGTTCGCGTCCGTGGAGGAGGCGGCGGCCAACGCCCAGCGGCTGGTCGACGCCGTCAAGGCGGCCCAGGCCACCCCGCAGGGACGCGCCCGGATCGCGCTCGCCGCATCCCTGATGAACATGCCGACGTGGGCGACAGGTGCCACCCCGCCCAAGGCGCGCGACGCCGTGGCCGTCGAGCAGGCGCAGTACACCTACCTGATCGGGTCGCTGACGATGATGATGACGCGGCGCGTCGACATCCAGGAGGTCTCGGGCGGGGACAGCGGGTGGAACAAGGGGGTCGACTACGCCCGGCTCCTGCGCCGCAGCGACCAGGCGGGCAACGTGGCTCGGCTCTATCGCTCGGCGGGCCTCGACCTCAAGCAGGACCTGCGGCAGATCACCAGCGACGCCGACGTGACGGCCGATCCCGCGGCGGTGACCTGGCTGAAGCGCACGTCCGCCCCGACCGGCCGGCTGCGCGTGCCGGTGCTGACGATGCACACGGTGGCGGACCCGGCCGCGCCGGTGGAGTACACGAGCGAGTACGCGACGAAGGTGAAGCGAGCCGGCTCCGGCGCGCTCTTGCGCCAGGCCTACGTGCAGCGCACGGGGCACTGCACGTTCACGCCTGCCGAGAACGTCGCCGCGGTGCAGGCGATGCAGGAACGCCTCGACACCGGTCGATGGACCGGCGCCGTGAGGCCTCGGTCGCTGCAGCGGGTCGCCGAGGCGGCGAACCTGGCCGGCGCAGCCTTCGTGAGCTATCGACCGGGCGCGTTCGTCAACGACCGGGCCGACCGCGACCCCTACGGCCCGCGTCGCTGACGCCGGTGGTCTGACCCTCGACACCCTCGGCGAGGTCCGACGGTTGCGCGCTCAGACGGAGCGCAGCACCGCCGTGACCTTGCCGAGGATCGTCGCCTGCTTGCCGTCGATCGGCTCGAAGGCGGGGTTGTGCGGGAGCAGCCACGGGTGACCGAGCTTGCGCTTGAAGGTCTTGACCGTGGCCTCGCCGTCGATCATCGCGGCGACGATGTCGCCGTTGTCGGCGTCGGGCTGCTGGCGCACGACGACCCAGTCGCCGTCGCAGATGGCGGCATCGACCATGGAGTCCCCGACCACCTTGAGCAGGAACAGCTGGCCCTCGCCCACGACCTGGCGGGGGAGCGGGAAGACGTCCTCGACGACCTCCTCCGCCGTGATCGGGACACCGGCGGCGATCCGACCGAGGACGGGCACGTATGACGCCTGGGGCCGCTGGTCGCGCGTGCCCGTCACGTCGGTGCTGTCGTCGGCGTCGGTGTGGAACGCCTCGGGAGCCCAGTCCGGGGAGACGACCTCGATGGCTCGGGGGCGGTTGGGGTCGCGGCGCAGCATGCCCTTGCGCTCGAGGGTCTGCAGCTGGTGCGAGACGCTGCTGACGCTGGCGAGACCCACGGCGTCGCCGATCTCGCGGATGCTCGGCGGGTAGCCCCGGCGCTCGACCGTGTCGCGGATGAACTCCAGGATCTTGCGCTGGCGGACGGTGAGGCGCTGCCCGCCGTCGCGCTCCGGCAGGTTGGTGACCTTGGCCATCGTGCTCGCTCCCTCGATGCCGGCAGGGCCCCTGACCTGCAGTGATGTGCGGTGGAGACACTCGGGGCGGGGGGTGTGTCAGTGGTGCCTGGTTGAGTATCTCCCGTGGCCACCAAGGCTACCGGGGTCGAAGGCGTGTTTCAAACACTCGTTCGACGCGAGTCTTCACATCAGCCCCGGGGATGCTGTACTTTCGTACAAGCGTTCTATCGAACGGATGAGCGAGCCACCCCGGCTCGTCGAGAAGGAGGACCCAATGAGTGCAGCTGTTGCGTGGGACGACACCATCGCCCCGGCACGTGTGCCCGGCCGTCCCCGACTGCACCTGGTGCCGACCGGCGATGCCGTCCCGGCCCGTGCACCCCGTCGCCTGCGCTTCACGCGGCGCGGGCGGCTCGCGATGACCCTCACCGTGGCGGTGCTCGTCGCCGTCGCGGCGTTCTCCGCCTGGTCGTCGCTGGCCACCGCGGCGCCCGCCGGCACGGCCGCGCACGTCGTGACCGTCGAGGGCGGCCAGAGCCTGTCCGAGATCGCGGCCCGTGAGATGCCCGGCGTCCGCACGGACGACGCCGTCCTGCGCCTCGTCAAGGCCAACCACCTGCAGAACGACCAGATCATGACCGGCCAGACCCTGGTCGTGCCGGCGTCCTGATCGGGCCGATCTCCCTTCCTTTCCGCCGGGAGCAAATCCGTCCGCTGGGACGTTGACGCTCACGAACGGCCCCGACCGATGTTGCGCCAGAGGGCATCCGGGCACGTCGCACGTGCTCGCTGCAAGACCCTCGGCGCCCATCGCCGTCCGGCGGACGCGGTCGCCTGTCGCAGCAGGCGGGCGGGGCCCATGACCTGCGTCGTGGCGGTCACCATCAGGGGG
>NZ_DCYC01000073.1:98919-110474 GCF_002330965.1 Arsenicicoccus sp. UBA2120 | reverse complement strand
GCCTCGCGCCTCGGTCAGTCGGTGGTGATGGCGTCCGGCGAGGCGGTCGGCGCGGACCCGTACGTCTGGTGGAGTGCGGCCACGTAGGTGGCGAAGGCGCCGGCCATGTCCAGTGATCCGCCCAACAGGAGCCACTGCGTCTGCAGCCCGTCCATCATGGCCAGGGCGGAGCTTGCGACCTGCTCGGTGGGGGTCTCGGGTGCGACGGTGCCCGTGCGGATGCCTTCGGCCAGGTCGTCCACGATGGCTTGACGGGCCTCGGCGTAGTGCCGCTGAGTCCAGGCGTGGGCCGGGTGGTCGGGGTCCATCGCCTCGCTGGTCACGGTGACGAAGAGCCGGACCAGCTGTGGCCTGGTGCTGTTGAGCAGGGTGAGCCTGCACAGGCGCTCCAGCACCTGCCACCCGGTGGGCGCTGTCGGCTCGAGGGCATCGAGGTCCTCGCGGTCGCGCTGGTCCCGCAGTGCCAGCACCTCGGCGAGCAGGGCTTCCTTGTGGGGGAAGTGGTGCGTCAGCGCGGTGGGGGAGAGGTCGGCGTCCTTGGCGATCTGCGCCAGCGCTGTGGCGCGGAACCCGTGGTTGGCAAAGAGCTCGAGGCTTGCCGCGATGATGCGCGCGCGGGTCGCGGCGCCGTCACCACCTCGGGGGCGTCCCGGGCCACGGCGGACCCGGTCCGTGTCCGTGCTCATAGGCCGACCTTACCCGCGTGTCTGGGCATGGTCACAGACCCCGCGATGTCCGGCTGCGTCCGTGCGACGAGCGTGCTGCCGCCCACGGGCTCCGAAGATCGATCCGTCACCCCTGGTCGATCAGCTCGTTGCGGCTGGTGCGGACATCGATGGGCTCCTCCGGGCCGGGGATCTGCACGGTGTCGGCGATGGGGATCCACGCGCCGCCGTCCACGCTGTACTCCCCGGAGTAGGTCGCCGTGACGTTGATCGCGAACCTGCCGGCCTTGGGGTAGGGGTAGGTCACGTCGCCGCTGGGGTAGGGCCCACCGGTGCTGGACGTCGGCCCCACCGCGCCGCCGTCCCCGAAGTCGTAGAGGTAGCTCTGGCCGACGGGGCGGATGCGCACGGCGTGGCCGAGCAGGTCGACCGTGCTGATCTCCCCGGGCTCGAACCCGGCTGGGTCCCAGGCGATCTGGACATAGGTGGGCAGCGTCACGAGGGTCCGGCCGCCCACGGGCTGCACCTCCGCCATCGGCTTCGCGAACGGCGTGGTGTGGAAGGCCTGCACGATCATGGCCTCCGTCAGCACCGGCTGCGGTGGGGCGACCTGCGCCGGTGCCCCCGGCGCGGGTGGGGCCTGCCCCGGCGCGGCTGGAGCCGCCGGGTCCGGCACGAACCCCGGCACAGCGGTCTCCCACTGTCCGGGCCCGTCCTTGGCGACCAGCGGCCGCCGCGGTACGAATGTCAATGTCGGGCCACTGGTTCTGCTGTTGACGGCCAGCTCAGCGGCCCTGGTCACAGGCTGAACTGGGCGCGCCCCCGGCCGTCCGTTCGAGGACTGCTTCGCTGCCACCGTCCTGGCTGGCTGGGCGGGCCGTCGGCGGCTTCCAATCTGCGTTCCCTTGATCATCAGGCCGTCTTGGCTCGACGAACTGTTGATCGAAGTCCCGTCTGCTGCTGGCACAACAGGCTGGGGGAGAGCTATAACGGCAATCATCAAGGTCAACCTCGGATCGAATCGAGGCGCCAGCCGTCGGCCACTTCCCTCAGCACGAACTGTCTGACCGATTTCTCTTGCGGCTGCTCACCTACTTTGCGTCCATCAAGACCCACCACATGAGCTGGCCGTTGCATTCCGCTCATCTCGACTACTGCTCGCTTGTCATCCGTGTCGCCTTGGTAGGTAACGCTGAAAGCAGACCACGGCGGTGTCAAATACCGTTGGTTCGCGGCGGTCAACTTCTTCACGCGGTCCTCGAGAGACGCGCAGGACTTGCAGGTGGGGAGGCTGAGGGCTGAGATCAGGCCGGTCTTGGGGGTCGTCCAGGCGACGTTGACCTGATCGATGAAGTAGCGCGTGAAGGCCTCGGCGCCCTCGGGGGTGTGTGCGCGGGCGGCTGCGGGGATGGCGGGGGCCGCGGCGCTGGTGGCGGTCGGGGCTGCCACCGTGGGGGAGGTGGTGGCCGGGGCCGATGCGGAGGTCGAGGTGGGGGCGGCGGCGCTCGTGCCCGACGTGGCCGGTGGCAGCTCGTGGGTGGCGGTGGCTGTGCCCTGGCTCGTGCCGGAGGCGCCCGAGCAGGCGGTCAGGGCGCCCGCGGCGATCAGCCCGGCGGTGGTGAGGAGACGTCCGTGTCCACGCATGGCGTCGAGCCTAGACGTGCGGCGACGCCTCCTGCTTCCGTCATACAGGGGTCTGTGGATAACTCAGGATCAGCGGCGGTCGCGGGTCATCACGGACACCGCGTAGACCATGAACCCGGCCGCCACGAACATCAGCAGGCCGCGCACCGGACCTCCGCTGCGGATCATCAGGGCGACCGCGAAGCAGAGCAGGCCGACGACGAGCGGGGTGAGGGCGCGGCGATCCATGGGTCGAGCCTAGACCGTGCGACCACCACCAGATGTTGGAGTCGGGCCGTCGATCGTCTGGCCCTTCGTCACCATCACGCAGAGTGTCGATACCGACACGATGAGTGCAACACGCCGTGTGACCTGGGACAACACGTCAGGTGGGTGACTTGTTTGATCACGAGGCCGTCACGGGCATAAGATCACTACATCTAGTGGTTACACCGGTGTAAGTCATCCACATGTAGTCCCCAGGGTGAAGCCGGTTACCCACAGGTTGTCAACAAGCCATCCACAGCCGCGTCCACAGGCGGCCGCCGATCAGGGGAGGAGCCTAGCCGTGCACTGCCCGTTCTGCCGCAACACCGACAGCCGCGTCATCGACAGCCGCACGACCGACGACGGCTCCGCCATCCGTCGTCGTCGTCAGTGCCCGGCCTGCCAGCGCCGCTTCACCACGGTGGAGTCCGCGAGCCTGACCGTCATCAAGCGGTCCGGCGCCAGCGAGCCGTTCAGCCGCTCCAAGATCCAGGACGGCGTGAGCAAGGCCTGCCAGGGGCGCCCGGTCAGCGAGGACGACCTCGCCAGGCTGGCCCAGCGGGTGGAGGAGACGATCCGCTCGCAGGGCCACGCCGAGATCGACGCCCACGAGGTCGGTCTCGCCATCCTGGGCCCGCTCCGCGAGCTCGACGAGGTCGCCTACCTGCGGTTCGCGAGCGTCTACCAGGCGTTCGACTCGCTCGAGGACTTCGAGGCGGCCATCACCCTGCTCCGGGCGGAGCACTCGCCCACGGGCGAGGAGCCCGCCGCGGTGGGTCCTCCGGGCCCCTCTCGCACGACCTAGCAGGTCATCGGGGGTCTGTCAGTGGTCGCCCACAGACTGCTCGTATGACGACCGGACCCCGCACCACGACATCTCCACCGCCCCGCCGCGCCACCTGACGGGGACCCACAGGCACGACATACCGCCAGCAATCCACAGGGAACGGAAGGCACAGCACCATGACCGAGACCGTCGGCGCTCGCTCCGCAGCACGCAAGTCGGCCAAGAAGGGCCTCACCATCGAGCGCATCTTCACCACGCCCGGCGTGCACCCCTACGACGATGTGAACTGGGAGAAGCGCGACGTCGTCCAGACGAACTGGAAGACCGGCGAGACGATCTTCGAGCAGCGTGGGGTGGAGTTCCCCGACTTCTGGTCGGTCAACGCCTCCACCATCGTCACGACCAAGTACTTCCGCGGCGCCGTGGGCACGGACAAGCGCGAGCAGGGCCTCAAGCAGCTCATCGACCGCGTCGTCCTGACCTACGCCAAGGCCGGCAAGGACAACGGCTACTTCGCCACGCCCGAGGACGCCGAGATCTTCGAGCACGAGCTGACCTACGCCCTGGTCCACCAGGTGTTCAGTTTCAACTCCCCGGTGTGGTTCAACGTCGGCACGGCCAGCCCGCAGCAGGTCAGCGCCTGCTTCATCCTGTCCGTCGACGACTCGATGGACTCCATCCTGAACTGGTACAAGGAGGAGGGGTTCATCTTCAAGGGCGGCTCCGGCGCCGGCCTCAACCTCTCCCGCATCCGCTCCTCCAAGGAGCTGCTGTCCTCCGGCGGCACCGCCTCCGGCCCCGTCTCCTTCATGCGCGGCGCCGACGCGTCCGCCGGCACCATCAAGTCCGGCGGCGCGACCCGCCGCGCGGCCAAGATGGTCGTCCTGGACATCGACCACCCCGACATCGAGGAGTTCGTCGAGACCAAGGCGCGCGAGGAGGACAAGATCCGTGCGCTGCGCGACGCCGGCTTCGACATGGACCTCGGCGGCCGCGACATCGTCTCCGTGCAGTACCAGAACGCCAACAACTCGGTCCGCGTCTCCGACGAGTTCATGAAGGCCGTCGAGGAGGGCACCGACTTCGGTCTGCGCGCCCGCATGACCGGCGAGATCATCGAGCGCGTCGATGCCCGCACCCTGATGCAGAAGGTCGCCAAGGCCGCCTGGGAGTGCGCCGACCCGGGCATCCAGTACGACGACACGATCAACGCCTGGCACACCAACCCCGAGACCGGTCGCATCACCGCGTCCAACCCCTGCTCGGAGTACATGTCGCTGGACAACTCCTCGTGCAACCTGGCCTCGCTCAACCTGCTGAAGTTCCTGCGCGACGACGACACCTTCGACGCCGCCACCTTCCAGAAGGTCGCGGAGCTCGTCATCACGGCGATGGACATCTCCATCTGCTTCGCGGACTTCCCGACCGAGTCCATCGGCGAGACCACCCGTGACTACCGTCAGCTCGGCATCGGCTACGCCAACCTCGGCGCCCTGCTGATGGCGACCGGTCACGGCTACGACTCCGAGGGTGGCCGCGCGCTCGCCGCCACGATCACCTCGCTGCTCACCGGTGCGTCCTACAAGCGCTCCGCCGAGCTCGCCGGGGTCGTGGGGCCGTATGCCGGCTACGCCCGCAACGCCGAGGCGCACAAGCGCGTCATGGCCCAGCACCGCGACGCCAACGCCCAGGTCAAGACCCTCGACGAGATGGGCTCCTCCATCCACGCCCTCGCCACCCAGGCCTGGGACCAGGTCCTGGACCTCGGTGACAAGAACGGCTTCCGCAACGCGCAGGCCTCGGTCCTCGCCCCGACCGGCACCATCGGCTTCATGATGGACTGCGACACCACCGGCATCGAGCCCGACTTCTCTCTGGTCAAGTTCAAGAAGCTCGTCGGTGGCGGCTCCATGCAGATCGTCAACCTGACGATCCCGCGTGCGCTCAAGAAGCTCGGCTACCAGGACGAGTCGATCGAGGCGATCGTCGAGTACATCGCCGAGCACGGCCACGTCGTCGACGCCCCCGGGCTCAAGACGGAGCACTACGAGATCTTCGACTGCGCCATGGGTGCCCGCGCCATCTCCCCGATGGGCCACGTGCGCATGATGGCGGCCTGCCAGCCGTTCCTGTCCGGCGCCATCTCCAAGACGGTCAACCTCCCCGAGTCGGCCACGGTCGAGGAGATCGAGGACGTCTACCTCCAGGGCTGGAAGCTCGGCCTCAAGGCCCTCGCCGTCTACCGCGACAACTGCAAGGTCGGCCAGCCGCTGTCCGTGCAGGAGACCAAGAAGAAGATCGAGGAGCGCGTCGAGGAGAAGGTCGCCGAGCTGGTCGAGTCCGGCGACGCCAAGGTCGTCGAGAAGGTCATCTACCGCCCCACCCGCCGTCGCCTGCCCAAGCGTCGCGCCTCGCAGACCACGTCCTTCACGGTCGGCGGCGCCGAGGGCTACCTGACCGCCGGCGCCTACCCCGACGGTGGTCTCGGTGAGCTGTTCCTGAAGTTCGGCAAGCAGGGTTCGACCCTGGCCGGCGTCATGGACGCGTTCTCCATCGCCATCTCGGTGGGCCTGCAGTACGGCGTCCCGCTCGAGACCTACGTCGACAAGTTCACCAACCAGCGCTTCGAGCCGGCCGGCCTCACGGACGACCCGGACGTGCGGATGTCGCAGTCGATCATGGACTACGTCTTCCGTCGCCTGGCCCTGGACTACCTGGACTTCGACACCCGCTCGATGATGGGCATCTACTCCGCGGAGGAGCGTGCTCGCCAGCTCGAGACCGGGTCCTATGAGCCCGTCACCGACGAGGACGAGGAGGAGTATGACGAAGAGATCCAGCAGGACGTCGCCACCTCCAAGACCCCGCAGGAGAAGGCCCGCGAGGCCGGCGAGCGCTTCGGCTCCTCGTCGCCCCGCCCGGCCGAGGTGAAGTCCGGCGCCGGTGCGGCCGACGCCCGCGAGGTGTCCCGCGAGATCCACTCCTCCGCCGAGCTGATGGAGAAGCTCCAGGGCATGGCCTCCGACGCGCCGATCTGCATGACCTGCGGCACCAAGATGCGTCCCGCCGGCTCCTGCTACGTGTGCGAGGGCTGCGGCAGCACCTCCGGCTGCAGCTGATCACCCCGTCGCTCGAGCGACGAACCGCGCTGAGCCCCGCAGGGATTCGTCCCTGCGGGGCTCAGCCGCGTCCGGCTGGCAGACCATGAGGGCGTGCAGGGTCGTCTCGGGGACGTCCTCCTCGGCGGATCGGTCGACCCTGGCTTGCTCAGCCCGCACCCTGGGCTTCACGCCACGTTGACGGGTCGCGCCTCGGGCTCGCGGGCGCGGGAGGTGGGGGAAGCCACGGGTTGCGTACTCGGCGACAGACGGGAGGGGCGCAGCAACCGCATGGCGTTGAGGATCACGATGAGCACCGATGCCTCGTGGACGAGCATGCCCAGGGTCATCGTGACCCCGCCCAGGATGACACCGGCCAGCAGGGACGCGACCGTGATCAGGGCTACGGCGATGTTGATGCGCATCACCGACACCGTGCGCCGCGCCAGAGAGATCGCTTGCGGCAGCTTGAGCAGGTCGTCCTTCATGAGGGCGATGTCAGCAGTCTCGATGGCGACACCTGTGCCGGCGGCACCCATGGCGATCCCGATGTCCGAGACGGCCAGCGCCGGGGCGTCGTTGACCCCGTCTCCCACCATGGCGACCACGTGACCCTGTGACTGCAGCTCACGCACTGCCTCGAGCTTGTCCTCCGGCAGGAGCCCGGCACGCACCTCGTCGACCCCGACCTCCGAGGCCACTGCTTCCGCGACCAGGTGGGTGTCTCCGGTGAGCATGACGACCTTGCTGACGCCGGCCTTGTGCAGCCGCCCCACCATCTCGCGGGCGTCCTGGCGGATCCTGTCCGCGACCGCGACGATGCCGATCACCTGTCCGTCCAGGGCCACGATCATGGGCGTGCGGCCACGTGTTGCCAGGTCGTCTGCGGCGGCCGCAGCCAGCTCGGTGCCCTTCGTCACGCCTTCGACGCGCAGCAGCGAGAGGTTTCCCACCGCCACTCGGTGCCCTCGCACCAGCGCCACGACGCCCTTGCCGGGCACGGGTTCCGTGTGCTCGGGCAGGCCGAGCGCAGCCCTGCCGTCTCCCAAGGCCGCTTCCACGATGGGGCGAGAGAGCGGATGCTCGGAGCCGGTCTCTGCCTGCGCAGCCCAGTGCAGCACCTCGCTCTCGTCGAGCGAGGGGTCGATCACGACGACATCCGTGAGGTACGGACGTCCCTCCGTGAGTGTGCCTGTCTTGTCCAGGGCAACGGCCGTGATCGTGGCGGAGGTCTCGAGGAACTCGCCTCCCTTGATCAGGATCCCGTCCCTGGCGCCGCGTCCGATGCCCGCCACGATCGCCACCGGAACGGAGATGACCAGGGCGCCGGGGCAGCCGATCACCAGGAGGGTGAGTGCCAGCGTGACGTTGCCGGTGGCCAGGAAGGCGACGAGCGCCAGCACGATGATGGCGGGTGTGTACCAGGTCGAGAACCGATCCATGACGGCCTGGGTCTTGGCCTTGGCGTCCTGCGCCTCCTCGACGCGGTGGATGATCCGGGCCAGCGTGGTGTCGGCGCCCACACCGGTCGCTTCGACCTGCAGGAATCCACCGTGGGAGATGGTGCCGGCGTAGACCGGGTCACCGAGGGCCTTCTCCGCCGGGATGGACTCGCCCGTGATGGAGGCCTCGTCCACGGCGCCGGAGCCTGCGATGACGACACCGTCGACGGGGATCTTGGAGCCGTTCTTCACGAGCACCGTCTCGCCCACGACCACCTCAGCCGGGGGGACCGAGACCTGCTCGCCATGCCGCAGCACGATGGCGATCTCAGGCGCGACCGCGATCAGCTCGGCCAGGGCGGAGCGGGTCTTGTTGAGCGTGGCGTTCTCCAGGGCGTGACCGATCGCGAACAGAAAGGTCACAGCCGCCGCTTCCCAGAGCTCACCGATGAACAGTGCCCCGATTGCGGCGATCGAGACGAGCAGGTCGATGCCGATGACCCGCGCAATCAGACCGTGGACCGCGGACCGCAGGATGGGGGCTCCAGCGACGACCGCAGCTGTGACCATGAACACGTCACCCCACAGCTGCGAGCCCGCCAGGCCGGAGGCCGTGAAAGAGATGATGATCGACAGGCCGGCGACCAACGGGACCGTCCAGAGGTTCCGAATCAGGTGCCGGACATGGGTGAGATGCGTCATGGCGATGTCTTCGTCTCGTAGTCAGCGCGAGTCAGAACGCGGACGGAGCGGACCGGTAGCCGGCCTTGGCGACTGCCGCCACGAGCTCGGCGACGCCGGTGATGGCCGGGTCGTGATCGACCTCGATGCGCGACGAGGCGAACTTGACGCTGACGCGGGTGACGCCCCGGAGGCGTCCGACCTGCTTCTCGATCTTGCCGACGCACGAGGGGCAGGAGAAGCCTTCGGCGCGAAGGACGGTATGGGTGTGGGTGCTGGTGGCGGTGTTCATGATGGTGGTCCTCATTCCCTGTCTCGCGGACCCACCGGTTTGTGGACGTCGCGGTGATTCCAAGCTAGGAGCGCTGCGAGGGAGGGACCATGACGCACATCAATGAGCAGCACATTGCCGTGACCTGGTGATTCATGCTTCAAACGGGCCTAGAGTGAGGCCCGTGACCTCTGTCGGCCCCCGTGAGGGACCGCCCGGTGGGCGTCGGCACATCCCGCTGCGCGAAGTGACCATGCCCCACCGCTGTCCGCGAGCCGTCCGGATGGCAGTCCTGGCCCGCGTGCCCTACTTCCAGGGGCTGTCCCCGGCCGAGCTCGATCGCATCGATCGGCGGATGGCCACCACGTCGTGGCCCGTGGGGACGCACATCTTCCACGCTGGCAGTGCCGCCGGTCACCTGTATGTCGTCGCTGAGGGTCGCGTCAAGCTCAGTCAGGTCAGCGCAACAGGCACCGAGACCCTGGCCGACATCCTCGTGGCCGGTGAGCTCTTCGGGGGCATGGGCACACTGGGGCAGTCAGCCCATCGGCATACCGCCAGCGCGCTGGTCCCCACGTGTACGTTGCAGATCGACCAACCGACCTTTCGTGAGCTGCTGGCTGAGCATCCAGGCGTTGCGCTACGGGTGCTGGATGACGTGGCCGAGCGGCTGGCGCGGGCGCAGGATGATGTCGGCGGTCAGGTCACGGACACGGTCGCCCAGCGAGTGGCAACCGCGCTGCTCCGCCTGGCTGACAAGCTCGGCAACGACCGTGGCGGGCGCGGGATCCTGCTCGAGGTCCCCCTCTCCCGCAGCGACCTGGCGGGCCTGGCGCGCTCCACCCCGGAGTCGGTGTCGCGGGTCATGAGCCAGTGGCGACGTGACGGAGTCATCGACTCCGGGCGCCGCTGGACCGCCATCCTCGACCTCTCCCGGCTGGAGCGGGAGGCCCTCGGCGCGGGGTGACCTCAGGAAGGGGCGTGTGGCCGGGCGGTCCCCGTGCCGAGTTCAGCTGCGGGAAACGCCGGCCCCCTGACCCGGAGACGGTGCCCCTGACCGCCGACGACCTGCAGACGGTGCCCCTGACCGCCGGCGTGGACCATGCCTGGGCGTGCGCCGAGGTGGCCACCGTCGCCGCCACCTCGTCAAGGAGCGCGACGTGCCCCGGCGCCACGTCGTGGCGAGCGGCTTCTGGAAGGCCGGTCAGGTCCACCTCTGACCGGCAAGCTGCGGACGGGGAGGGTGCGGCCAGGATGTCGGGAGGTGACCAGTCGGCGAGGGGAGTCCTCAGGGGCGCGGGCCGATGAGCGACATCACGGCCGCGGATGCCGCGACCTGACCGGCCGCCATGGCCATGACGACCGACTGCATCGGCATCGGCAGCGCGGGCACGTGCGCGAGGTCGCCCGCCGCCATGACGCCGGGCAGGCTCGTGCGCTGGAGCTCGTCGACGCGGATCGCGCCGGAGTCGTTGCGAGCCAGGCCGAGCTGCGCGGCGAAGGGCGCGCCCTGGTGCAGCTCCGGTCGCAGGAACAGGACGTCCACGTGCTCGGTGGAGCCGTCGGCGAGCGTCACGTCGACGCCGCCGCCCGTGTCCCGCACCGCGCGGACGGGCGCACCTGCGGGGTCGCCCTCGAGGGGGAGCAGCACCAGCGACCCGGCGACGGGTTCCAGCAGCGCGGTCAGGTGGGCCGCCGGGCCGGTCCCGAGGATGCCGAAGCGTCCCCCGGCGAACTCGTGCGCGTGGCAGAACGGGCACTGCGCGGCGCGTCCGCCCCACAGGTCCTGCAGGCCGTCGACCTGCGGCAGCTCGTCCCGGACCCCGGTGGCCAGGATGACGGCTCTGGCGACGAGGTCCTCACCCGCGGCGAGGGTCACGGCATACGTGCCGTCCGGTCTCGGGGTCACGGTGGTGGCCCGGACGTCGCGCACCTCCACCGTGGGATAGGCCGCGAGCTCCGCCCGTGCAGCCGCGCGCAAGGTGGGCGGGGGAGTGCCGTCCTGGCCGATCACGTTGTGCATGTGGGTGACTCGCGCGTTGCGATAGGAGCCGTCGTCCAGCAGCACCGCCTGGCGGTGCACCCGGCCGATCGACAGGGCGGCCTGCAGCCCGGCTGGGCCGCCGCCGATGATCACGATGTCCGTCGTCATTGTCATGCTCGCCAGCGTGTACCTTCAGGTTGACATGAAGGCAAGTGACGATGCGGGACTGCCGATCCGCGAGGTGGCTCGGCGGTTCGACGTGCCCACCCACGTCCTGCGCCACTGGGAGGACGTGGGGCTGCTCAGCCCTGCGCGCGATGCGAGCGGCTACCGGCGCTACGCACGCGCCGATCTCGTGCGCGTCGCCGTCATCGCCCGCAACAAGCTGATCGGCATGTCCCTCCCACAGATCCGCGCGCTCCTCGACGAGGGTGCGCCGGGTCGCCACCAGGTGCTGGAGGCGCACCTGCAGCACCTCGACGAGCAGCGCCGCGAGCTCGAGCGGTCGAGGGCCATGACCGAGCACTCCCTGCGCTGCCGGGCCCACGACATCGCGCAGTGCGAGCGCTTCGCCGCGCTGGTGGCCGACGTCATCGACGGCGGCCCCGTGCCCTCCGACTGGGACGCCGCCATCTCCTTGGACGGGCCGCCACGCGCCAGCAGCCCAGACGCCGCGTCGCCTGACGCTCACGTCACGTCGCGTCACGTCGCGGCGCGGGATGCGGCAGGGTAGGGGG
>NZ_DCYC01000073.1:65519-98773 GCF_002330965.1 Arsenicicoccus sp. UBA2120 | reverse complement strand
GCCCTGCGCTCCGACGACCCCTGGGCCGTGGCCATGATGGCCTCCGGCATCGCCTGGACGATGCGCCACCCGGCCGACGTGGGATGGTCCGCCGGGGACCTAGTCGACAGCTTCATCGGTGTCGACGTGCGCGAGACCACGGCGCTGCTGGCCGCGCTGGCGCCAATGGTGGACCACGAGCTGTCGGTCACGATCCGTCGCACGCTCATGCGCCGCACCCAGCCCCTGCCCGCAGCTCTGCAGGCGCTCGCCCAGCAGGTGCCCGTCCGGGGTGCGCACATGACCTCGCCGGGTGATCGTGGCGAGAACCTCTACCTGCAGCTGTCGCTCCCCGACGGCGGCGTGGTGACCTGGTTCGTCTACGTCGACTACTCGCTCGGCACGATCGTCAAGGACGCGTTCTACGCACCCCAGACCATCGACCAGATCTGGGCCTGGATGCAGGAGCGATCTCCTGGCACCGAGGATGCCGTGTGGACGGAGCTGAGCCATGCCGATGTCCGCGCCCGGCTCGAGCTGGCGATCGCGCGCCACAACGAGATGCTGGAGGGGCCGGTGTCCGACACCTGGCCCATGTGCCAGCCGCTGCTCGAGGTGTCGCTGGCCACCTGTCCCGAGGGCGGCGACCCCAGGGCCGGTCAGTCCCTGCCCCTGGACGGTGCCCCGCTCGACCTCGGTCCGGACGACCCCGTCGACGGGATCTTCTACGAGGTCGACCTGCCCGAGCGGGCCATGGCCCTGGCGATCATCGGGGGGATGGACCTGCCCGACGACCCGGAGCTGTACGACGCGATCTGGGTGATGGTGACGGGGCCCTTGGCGCGCGGAGGCGACCCGCTCGACCTGTCCGAGGCGGCCGTCGTGGGGATCCTGGAGTCGGTCGCGCCATACCTGCCGCTGACCGACGAGGTCTGGCCGCTGGTGCCGGAGGCCCTCAGGATCATGACGAGGCATGCGGCGCGGGTGCGTTCGTGGCCCGATGGTCAGGAGGAGCGCGTCATCGCGGCGATCGACGCCGCGGAGCGTTTCTACGGCAGCCGTATGACGACGCCCGAGGCTCGCGAGCGCCGCCGTCAGATGCGCGAGGCCACCGCGATCACCGAGTCCGGCATGGAGGGCTACCTCCTCGACTCGCTGGCCTCCGTCGTCGGGGGCCGCGACGTGCTCGACGCCCTGGACACCGAGCCGCTGCCCGACGAGCCCCTGGACCTCACCGGCGTCCCGGAGGCCGCGCGTGACCGCGTCACCGCGATCGCCGCCGTGCTGGACACCGTCATGGAGGACCTCTTCGACGGGGTGGAGGCGCGCACGGCCTGCCGTCGTGTCCTGGCGGCGATCGCGCGGACCGACCACCGGGTGCTGATGCGGGGCCGGGTCGACACGGCCGCCGGCGCCATCGCCTGGATCGTGGCGAACGTCAACGAACTGACCAGTCCGTACGGCCCCGTCACGATGGGCGACCTGATGGAGGCGTGCGGCATCGCGTCCGGGAGCGTCAGCCAACGCGCGACGACCCTCCTGGGCGTGCTGGGCATCTATCGATCCGAGTGGAGCTATGGATCCTTGGAGAACGTCGACCCGTCGTGGCTCGTGGCCGAGGAGCGGGCCGAGCTGGTGGAGGAGCGCGAGGCGGCACGGCGAGGCTGATCCGCGCAGTCCTTGGCGAGAGGCGAAGCGATCGGAGGGGCCGGGGGCGGGCGTCGGGATGGGAGAGTGTCCGGCATGCCTCTCGTTGCCGGCGTCGACACGTCCACCCAGTCCTGCAAGGTGGTCGTCTGCGACGCTGACACCGGTGAGGAGGTGCGTCGTGGCTCGGCGCCGCACCCGGACGCGACCGAGGTGGACCCGCGCCACTGGTGGACGGCCTACGAGGCTGCGGTCGACCGGGCGGGCGGGCTCGACGACGTGGCGGCCGTGTCGGTGGCGGGCCAGCAGCACGGGATGGTGGCGCTCGACGAGGGTGGTGACGTCATACGGCCTGCTCTGCTGTTGCACGACACCCGGTCGGCCGACGCCGCCGACCAGCTCGTCGCCGACCTCGGTGGCGGTGACCCGAGCGCCGGCAGGAGGGCCTGGGCGGAGGCGACCGGCAGCGTCCCGCTGGCGTCGTTCACGGTGGCCAAGCTGCGCTGGCTCGTCGATCACGAGCCCGAGCACGCGAGACGCGTCGCGGGCGTCGTGCTGCCGCACGACTGGCTGACGTGGCGCCTTCGGGGCGCCGGCTCCCTCGACGACCTGGTGACAGACCGGTCCGACGCGTCCGGGACGGGCTACCTCGACGTGGGGACCGGCGACTACCGGCGCGAGCTGCTGGCGCTCGCCACCCGGGACCGACTGACCGACATCCAGCTGCCGCGGGTGGCCGGGCCAAGCGAGCAGGTGGGACGCGTGCGAGGGCGCTCGCCGCGAGACCTGGTCGTGGGTCCTGGCTGCGGCGACAATGCCGCCGCCGCGCTCGGGCTGGGGCTGTCGGCCGGCCACACCAGCGTCTCCGTCGGCACCTCGGGGGTGGTCGCGGCGGTGTCGGCCACCCCCACCCACGACGCGACGGGTCTGGTCGCGGGCTTCGCCGACGCGGCAGGGGCCTGGCTGCCGCTGGCCTGCACGCTCAACGCGAGCCGGGTCCTCGACGCCACGGCCCGGCTGCTCGGCGTCACGCACGACCAGCTCAGCGAGCTGGCGCTTGAGGGCGACAGCGGCGCCGACGGCCTGGTGCTCGTGCCGTACCTCGAGGGCGAGCGAACCCCCAACCTCCCTGGTGCGACCGGGAGCCTGCACGGCCTCACCCTCGCGACGATGACGCCCCAGCACGTGGCCCGCGCTGCCGTCGAGGGCGTGCTGTGCCTGCTCGCCGAGGGGCTCGACGCGATCCGCGCCCAGGGCGTCGTGGTCGACGACGTCACCCTCGTCGGGGGTGGGAGCCGCTCCCGCGCGGTGCAGGTGCTCGCCCCGCAGGTCCTCGGGGTCTCCGTGACCATCCCCGACTCGGGGGAGTACGTCGCGCGTGGCGCCGCCCGGCAGGCCGCCTGGGTGCTGACGGGTACGCCGGAGCCGCCGGACTGGTCCTCCTCCCTGCGCACCGAGTGCGTCCCGGCCGATCCGCGGCCGCAGGTGCTCGCGCGCTATCGCGAGGTGCGCCCCTGGTCCACGTGAGTCGCGCGGCCTGGTCGACGCGACTCACTTCAGCCGGCCGTTCACGGCGATGTATGGCGTGCCGCCCCGTGCCCTCCGCCGCCACCGATGACGACGGCCAATTCGTGGCCCGCGTCGTTGGGGTCTGTGACTTCATGGTCGACGAGGCCGGGGTGTCAGCGACTGGTGACCTCAAGCAGTCGCAGACCGGGCACGTCGCGATAGATGCGATCCCCCGCGAGCAGCGGGAGGTCGTGCGCGATGGCGGTGGCCGCGACCCAGGCATCGCCCATGTGCAGCTTGTCTGCGAGGGGGTGACCGGCAGCCCGGCAGGCGGCCCGAACCTCGGCGAACGCCTTGACGACCTCGGTCGTGACCGGTGCCGTCGCATGACGGGCGAGCGGAGCCGCCAGCCCGGCGAGGCGGGCCGGTCCCCACCTGGCGGACAACGCACCGAACCGCAGCTCACCCTCGGTCTGGGCTGCTATCACGATCGTGCGCCCGGTGAGACGACGCCGCCAGTCTGCGACCTGCGGTTCGCGGTCGCGCGCCGTCATCACCACCTTGCTGAACGCATCGGTGTCAAGGAGCACGACTCCCTCAAGCACGTATCGCCGCCAAGAAGTCATCCAGCTCGTCGTCGGTCAGGTCCAACGGTTCTGCGGCGGGCACCGCCTCGCTAGCGGCGATGGCGACACGCAGGGAGACGGGTGGAGCCGTCATCCCCAGGAGCTCGCCGATGTCGCGAGCCCTGCTGACGCGGGGGCCTTCCATGCGGGGTCGGCGAGTCCCCTCGCCCCCGATGAACGGACCCACGACGGTGACCCTCTGGGTCACCAGGGTGGCGGCAGCCTCCGGCTCCGGCACGTCAAGGAGCTCGATGGCGTTGTGAGCGTCATCACGGACCCGGAAGTGACCGGTGCGAGCATCCACCATCTCCAGCACCCCGTGCATGGTGGCCTCACCCGGCAACGACGTCCGGCGCTGCCAGGGCACCCGGCTGACAGCACCCGCTTCGAGCGTCTGGGAGCCGACTCCGGGCACGGACACCTCCACCGTGCGAGCAGCCTTGCCGAGCGCGACGATCAGATCGTCCACCGCCGCCGCCACCGAGTCCGAGATCGCCGGCGGACGACGATCGTGCGCCATGCCGTCGACGATGTCCCAGAAGGTCTCGTCGACCTTGGCGGCCAAGGGGTCGATGTCGAGCGCAGCGTCGTCGCCCACGGTGAACACGACCCGTGTGCTCCCTGGGCGCAAGGCCACCCGCACCGAAGCCAGCCTCTCCAGCTCGGCCGCTGCCCTGCCCAGACCAGGTCGCTCGGCGACGGCCCGGGTCAGCCGGTACGTGACGTCTTTGAAGGCGTCGATGATCGCCACGGCGTCGCCTGCGAGCAGGGTGCCGTCGGCGGCGTCATGACCGACAAGCCGGATGTCGAACTCGCGCGTCATCGGGACCACAGCCTTCCTGGTCGCTGGTCACTCCACCATAAAGGCCACGTCGGACACCGCTCGCCTAGCGAGCCCGAGTCAGCAACACGCCGCGCATCGAGCTACGGATTCACGGAACCGGCGCGGCCATCGCCCGAGGGGAAGCTCGCGGTGGTCACTGGTCAAGGGCACTCGTCCTGGGTCTGCGTACCATCAGGGCAGGTGACGAAGTTCTCGCCGTTCTCGTAGGCGTCGAGGAAGCCCGGACTGACGCCCTCAGACTTGAGCTTCTCAAGGTTGGCCTTGGCCTTCGACTCGGCCCTGGCGCGGGAAAGGTTGCCCAGTGCCCACTGGCGGCAAACCTCGCCCGGCCACGTGGCGGGGCATTGCGACCTCGATCGCCTCGACTGGGGTCGGGCCTTCGGCGCCCGCGTCGGCGTGGGAGCCACACGGGTGATCACCCGGCTGGCTGGGGTCGGTGTCGCCAAGGGGGAGGTTGCGGAAGGCATTGCCGTTGCCGAGGCGGTGATGCTGGGAGTGACGGTCACGGTGACGGTTGAGGGGGTCGGAGCGGCTGGCGACGGCGTGTTCGTCACGGCGCTGCACGCGGACATCGTGAACGCCACCGCCGCGGCGCAAGTCGCCCAGCGTCGGGATCTCATCGACATGCCTGGTCGTCCTCGTACCAGTAGAGCCCGTCTGGGCATGCGTGCTCCCTGGCGATGCGATCGGCCTCCTCGACCTGGTCGTTGATCCAGGCCTCGTGCTCGGCCTGCTCCTCCGGAGTGCGGCACACACCGGTGGAGTCGTAGACGCGGCACTCCTGCGTCGGGTTGGTCGGTGTCGGCGTCCCGCATCGGGTGGCCTTGTCGGTGAACGTCCACCGGGTCTTGTAGCCGTCGGCGATGCGGTACCCGGACTTCGCGCGTGCGGTGACCACGGCCTCGGAGCCGGACCACTCCATCTGCTGGTCGTAGGTGATCCCGCGAACCTCCGGCGTCCTGATCTGGTCGTTCTCCGGGCCGCAGACCACCTGGACCGTCGGGCGCTTCGTCTTGACGACGGTCCTCGGGTCCAGAGTCTTTGTGGCCTTTGGGGTGGCGGATCCCGCGTTGCCGGCGGGGGATGGCACAACCGCACTGGCTGGGCTCGTGGAGGCCACCGGGCTGGCCGTCACCGTCACGGTCTTGACCGGCGTTGGTGCCTGCGCGGCGGGCGTCGGCGTCGAGCTGCAGCCGGCGACCGCGAGCGCGGCGATCCCGACGATGGTGATGCGGTGCATGTGCTTCCCCCTGATGGACGGCCCCTCGGCCGTCACGGATCACTCTGCCCGGTGGACGGGCGGGCGGAGGGGGATTCCGCCGAAGTCGCCTCAGCCGTTCGCCGGTTGGCCGAGCGTGCGGGAGACGGCATGTCCAGTCGATCGCGACGCCGCTGATCGGGGATCTGGTCACCGAGACCGACGTCACGTCCGCGCGGCTCTACGTCGCCGTGCCGTCGGCCCTCGGAGCCCTGTCCTACCTGCTGCTCCTCGGCACGGTGGAGCGCCTCGAGTCCTGAGCGTCCACCAGCGGACCCAGCTGGCCGGGGTGCCCTGCGCCCGGTCAGCTGCTCGCGAGGTGGATCTCCTCGGCAGGATCGTCGTCGCTGACGTCCATCCGGTCGACGTCGAACCGCTCGTCGAGCGCGGCGTACTCATCGGCCGGGACCCGAGAGACGGCGTGGATCTGGGAGAAGTAGTAGTACATGGCCATGTCACGGGTGTGGTCGTAGGCCTTCATCCGGCCGTCGCAGTAGCCGCCGATGCAGAAGCTGACGCGTCGGTCGGTGATCCCGTCCTGGTCCGTGCGGTAGCGGATGTCGAGGTGGTAGAGACGCTCCGGACCGCGCAGGGCCGTGCACAGCAGCTGCACCTCCTCGTCGCTGAGACGGGTGTTGACCCGTCGCACGACGTCGGGGGTGTCGCCCCACGCCCCCAGGTCGTCGGCGACCACGCGACCAGTGATCTCCTCGGCGGCGGCATGGAGGTGGAACTCGCCCATCTCGAGCGCAGCCTCGTGCTCCCGGCGCTCCCAGTCTCCCCACCCGACCTCGACCGCGTCGTCCACCGTGTCCAGCTCGGAGTCCTGCCCTGGCCCCTGCAGGGTGTCCAGCGTCTCGGTGCCGAAGATCCGCGCCAGCACAGGGGGACACCGGTCCGGGTCCGCCATCACCGGGTCGGCGTGCCACCGCTGACCCCAGCTCAGGCCGTGCAGCCAGTCCTCCAGCACCGCGACCATGGCTTCCTCGCCGGCCTGCTCGCCAAGGTAGGCGCGCCCGAGGCTCGACGTGCCGCCGAGGGCGTGCAGCCCGAGCAGCTGCGACTCCTGCCAGGCGGGCTCCAGCCGCGCGTCAGGGTCCACCGTGCTGGTGACCGCGAGATCGCAGACGACCTCGTCGTCCCCGTGCCAGTGATGCGCCAGCGGCGACCGCCAGTGCGCGCACGCCTGGGCGAAGACCGGTGAGGTGGCGTACCCCTCTGGCATGTCCGCCAGGAGGGACAGCAGCTCGGCGCGGGCCTGGCAGCAGAGCCCGCAGTCGTGGAGGGTGCTCGACAGGGATGGCAGGAGCTCCCAGCGGCGGCTGCGCTCCTGGGTCCAGTGCACGCCCGACAGACCCCACGAGCAGATGACGTCCAGGACGATCTCGGAGGGGTCGATCAGCAGCGTGGCGTCCCACCGCGGCCCGGGGGCCACGCCCTGGGGGTCGCACGTGATCACTCCCAGCGTGAGGCCGGCGCGCAACGCCATACGAACCTCGTCGGTCGTGGAGCCCGTGACGCGGGCGAGGCGGCTGATCTGCCTGCGGCCCACCTCGCTCCAGGTGGTCGTGGGCACCGGTTCGCGCGCGATGCGCTCCCAGACAGCCAGCAGTCGTATGACGAACCGACGCAAGGCCGTGGCGGCCGCATCATCGATGGCTCCCTGATCGACGGGCCACAGCGGCGGCGTCGGCCCCTCGAGCGAGACGCCGTCTGGCGGAGGCGCGGACGTGGTCCGACGGATGCTCTCGTCCAGGCCCGGGCACAGGTGCAGCCAGCCATCGGCGCGGCCCACGTAGCCGCACGCGACCGCGGCGCCCACCACCGTCGCCACGTCCTCGGGGGCGCCCCGCACGACGTCCACCGCGTCGGCCTCGGGGATCGACCCCCCGCGGTCGGCCATCACCCGCAGGAGGTGGAGATAGGGAGTGGCCATGCGCCGAACGTCCGGGAGCACGTTGTCCGGGTCGCCCAGCATGGTCGCGAGCTGGGTGAGGTCACGCGGGCTGATCGGTCCGTAGCCGTTGCGGCGCAACGACGTCAGGCGCACGGTCATGAGGTCCTTGAGCTCGTCGGTCGTCTTGGCCGCGAGCCATCGCACGTAGGGGTGAGTTGAGGTCGGCATACGGCCAGCCTGCCGCCCGTCCATCCCCGGGCCGGCCCGTCATCCACAGGTGGGGCACGCCCGCCCTCCGGAACGCGACAGGCTGTGGACAAGGTGGGCTGTTCTAGGGTCTTGTCCATGGAGCCGACCAATCTCGACGACCTGATGGCAGCCCTGCGGACGTGGGCCGGCAAGCAGAAGCGTGCCTACGACGAGGATCACCTCGAGACCCTGCTCGGGCTGCGCCAGATGAGGCAGGACCTGGCGGCGACGCAGTGGCCGGGCGGGTCGGTGAGAGAGACCTACGAGCAGGCATGGTTGTCGCACGGGCCGGTGGCCGCGCCTGACGTCGAGACCGCCGCGCAGACCGTGGAGACCTTCGTGCGGTTCTTGCGGAGCACCGGTCGGCTGTCGCACGGCTCGGGGGAGGCCAAGCTGCTGGCCAAGGAGGCGCGCCAGGGGGCGTCCTACGTCCAGGAGCACGGCGGTGACCGGACCGCCTGGGGCCAGAACAAGGTCTTGATGGACTTCGGTGAGAGCCGGGGCATCTCGCTGCTGGGGGCGGCTGACCTGGACGAGGTCCAGACGCGTCTGTCCGAGATCATGGAGCAGTGGAACGCCCTCCCGGACGACGAGCGGCGGGCCCTGATGCCGCTGCCAGGGGGAGGTATGTCGCTCCCGACGATCCCCGATCTCGGCACCGTCGGTGGGGGTGACGGCCTCGGCCCGGAGGACGACGGCCTCGAGGAGCTGGTCGCCGACATCGCCCACGAGATTTTCCGGCCCGGGGTGGTGCCAGCCGTGGTCGGCCCGGACTCGCGGCCGCTGAAGGACTACCTGGACCACGCCGCCGGCGACGCGTTGGCCCTGCTGGGCATGGTCGCGGGGCACGCGCAGCTCGACGCCGACGCCCCCGACGTCACCCCCGACGTGTTCGACGACGCCTGGGACACGATCCCCTTCCTGCAGGACCTCGCGCGCTTCGTCGCCTGGGTCCGGGAGGCGGGAGAGGTGCAGCTCACCGCGACAGGAAATCTGAAGCGTGCCGACGCCGCCCACCTGTGGGAGACCCTGGAGCTGGACCGGCGACCCGGTGGTGAGAGCGCCGATGGCACCTATGCCTGGCGCAGCGCTGCGGACTGTGTCGCGCTGGAGCGCCTGTTTGCGACGGCGGTCGTGATGGACCTCGTGGTGCTGCAAGAACCCCGGCTCCTGCCAGGCGCTGGTCCCAGGGGCGACGCGAACCCCGGTGCCTCGGCTCTCATTGCGACCGTTGAGACCATCGCCGCCCACCGCGACGTGGACCTGATCGGCGCTCAGGAGGCGGTGTGGATCTATGCCTGCCAGGTGGCCTGGGCGCTGCAGCGGCCCGCGACCCGTGAGGAGCTGACCGACTTCCTCGGGGGCTGGTCGGGGCTCTGGCGGACCGGAGAGTCAGGGAGTGCAGGACGGGCGCGGGTCGTCGACCGAGCCGTCGCGATGGCCGAGTACCTCGGGCTGGTCGACCGCGCCGGCACGGGGTGGACGGGGAACCCGCGGGGTGTATACGCCCTCGGCCTGTGGGCCTCGATCGCCCTACGTCGGGCTGGCGAGGTCGGCTGATCCTGCCGTTTGCCCACGGCGCGCCACGACTCCTGCCTAGCCTGCACGCAACGAGGTTGCGAGGGGGCAGCGATGACGGCTCGGGCGATACCGCAGGATCCGCAGCACGACACGAACAGCGAGCGGGAGGTGTGGGAGCGGCTGGTCGCTGCCCTGCCGGACGACGCCGTGGTGCTGTCCGGGCTGCGACTGACCGACGAGACCAAGGACCACGAGGCCGACCTCGTCCTGCTGCTGCCGGGCGAGGGGATCGTGGTGGTGGAGGTCAAGGGAGGCAGCTGCTCGCGCGACGCGAAGGGGCGATGGTGGACGACCTCGGGCGACGGCCGGCGACGCATCGACCCCGTCCGCCAGGCCCGCCAGACCCGTTATGCCATCAGGGACTACGTCGAGCGCGACCCACGGTGGCGCGACTCGTCGCGCACCCGGATCCGATGGAGCCACGCCGTGGTCATGCCCTACACGGCGATCGACGACGACTTCGACACCCCCGACTGCCCGCGGTGGATGATCCAGGGCCGGGGCGACCAGGGCGACCTGGCAGATCGGTTGCGCGCCATACCCGCTCGCGCCTCTGACAAGCGAGCGCCCACGGACGACGATGTGAGCCTGATCGTCGAGATCCTGCGCGGCAGAAGGCTCCCTGTGCAGGACGTGACGGCCGAGGCCGACGAACGCGCCTCGCGCGCAGACCGACTCACGGTCGAGCAGGCGACGCTGCTGGGGGTGACGCGGCTGCTCAACCGGGTCGAGGTGCGCGGGGGAGCGGGCAGCGGCAAGACCGTGCTGGCGCTCGCCCAGGCCAAGGACCTGACGCGCGGCCGCGACGACCGGGCGCCTCAGCGGGTGGCTCTGCTGTGCTACTCGATCGGTCTGGCGGAGTACTTCCGTCGCGAGCTGAAAGGCTTGAGCCGCAAGCGGACTCCGGCGTTCGTCGGCACCTTCGAGGAGCTGGGGCGGTCCTGGGGTGCCGAGGGCGGCACCCGGCAGGACGGCGACTTCTGGGAGCGTCGCCTGCCCGACCGTATGGCGGACCTGGCCGCCGCACTGCCCGACGGCGAGAGGTTCGACGCCGTCATCGTGGACGAGGCGCAGGACTTCGCTGACGGGTGGTGGCGACCGCTGATGAACGCGCTGCGCGACGAGGAGACGGGCGGTCTGTACGTCTACACCGACGAGAACCAGCGCGTGTTCGCCCGGTTCGGCCGCCCACCCGTGCCGCTCGTCCCTCTCGTCCTCGACCACAACCTGCGCAACACCCGTCAGATCGCCGACGTGTTCGCCCCGCTCACGCCGATGCGGATGCGGCCCATGGGTGGCGAGGGGCCTGCCGTCCGCCTCGTGGCCTGCGCCGCCGACGAGGCCCTCGAACGCGCCGACGACGTGGTGGAGGAGCTGCTCGACCGGGGCTGGCGCCAGCAGGACGTCGCCCTCATCACCACCGGCGCGCGGCACCCGGTGCAGGTCGAGCGCTTCGACGAGCACGACCCCCAGGCCTACTGGCGATCGTTCTGGGAGGACGACGACGTGTTCTACGGGCACGTCCTCGGGTGCAAGGGCCTCGAGCGCCGCGTCGTGGTGCTGTGCGTCAACGAGCACGAGCCGCGCGACCGCGCCAAGGAGAAGCTCTACGTCGGGTTGTCCCGCGCGACCGACGAGCTGGTGGTGGTCGGCGACCCGGAGGTCATCCGGCGGGCGGCCGGCGACGCGGTGATCGGCCGCCTCGGATCGCCCTGACCCATCACCGCAGGGGCACCCGTCGGCCCGCGCGCGCCGCGAACTCGTCGGGGGCAGCGCGGATCTCGGACCATCCCGCGTGGATGCCGTGCACCTCGTGACCGAGCCTGCGCCCCTCTGCGGCGGAGCGGACCGCGGAGTCGGCGAACACCTGCAGGATCGGGTCCGGGTCGCCGTCGCGATAGGCGGTCAGGGCTTCGACATACCTCGGTCCGGACGCGAGCAGACCGGCGGAGATCGGCAGGGCGACACGACGCACCAGGCCGACGAGCGGCCTGGCGCTGCTCTTGACGATGGCCCGCACGATGCAGGTCGAGGAGGCCGACCGGGAGCCGGGCACGGCGTGACGCTCGGCGGGATACGGTCGTGCGGTCGGTGAGCCCAGTGGGGCGGGCCGAGCGAGACCGTCATCCACCCAGGAACGGGAGCACCTGTTGGAGCACGCCACCCAGGACGTCGTCGTGACCGCACCCTGCGGGACCCTCATCGGCCGCCGCGCCGGAGAAGCCGTGCAGTTTAGGGGGATTCGCTACGGCAGGGCCGAGCGCTTCGCGTCGCCGGTGCCTGAGCCCGACGCGACAGAGCCGGTCGACTGCCGCGAACCCGGGCCGTCCGCCCCGCAGCTGCCGGTGCCCTTCCTCGACGAGGCCTTCGGTCCGGCGACGCACGGCCTGCGCCAGGACGAGGACTGCCTGCGCGTCGCCGTGACGGCGCCGGCGGTCCCGCGCGCCGAGGGTCCGCTGCCGGTCCTGGTGTGGATCCACGGCGGGTCCTACACGAGCGGGACCGGTGACGGGCCCGGCTACGAGCCGACCTCCCTGGTCACCGAGGGCGACCTCGTGGTCGTGTCCGTCACCTATCGCCTCGGGCTGCTCGGCTATCTCGGGGACGGCGGGGAGCGCGCCGCGAACCTCGGGCTGATGGACCAGCTGCTCGCGCTGCGGTGGGTGCGGCGCAACATCGCGGCGTTCGGCGGAGATCCCGGGCGGGTGACCGCCGTGGGGCAGTCCGCGGGCGCGGACGCGGTGCTGCACCTGGCCGTCGCGGGTGCGGGGGAGGGGTTGTTCGGCCGCGCGATCGTGCAGAGCCCGCCGCTCGGCATACGCACCGCTCGAGCGGCCATGGCGCAGGCCATGGCCGAGGCGACCGCCCACGTGAGCCGGGACAGCTCGCTGGAGGAGGTGCTCGCCGCCCAGGCGGACGCCGAGCGCGTGGCGCGGGCGTTCCGGTTGCCCTCGGCCATGCCGTTCTCGGTGCAGTACTCCCACCCGCCCCTGCCCGCCGAGGAGGACATGGAGGCCGCCTGGGATGCCGTCGCCCAGGACATCGACCTGTTCATCGGGCGCACGACCGAGGAGGCACTGCTGTTCCTCCCGCGCCTCGAGCCCGTCGCCAAGGTGACGAGCCTGCCGGTGGTCGGCGGGCGGGCGCGGCGGGTGCTGGACGAGGTCGCGACGCACGTCGTCTACGGCCGCGGCATCGACGCCCTCGCGCGCCGCTGGGTGCAGGCCGGTGGCACCTGCCGCAGCTATCGACTCTCGTGGTCGGTGCCCGGCAACGCCTATGGTGCCTGCCACGCCATCGAGCTCCCCCTGCTCTTCGGCGACGAGCGGGTATGGCGCCACGCCGCCGTCCTGCGCGGAGCCCGCTGGAGCGACGTCGACGCCGCCGGACGCCGGCTGCGGGCGCTGTGGGCGGCGATCGCGTGGGGCCGGCCCTTCGACGAGCTTCCCCAGGAGCCAGGCGTGCTCACCCATGCGGCGCCGAGACCCCTTGCGCCGCGGCGGCTTCGACGGAGCGGCTCGTGAGTGCCCGCCAGGCGCGCATCCCCGTGATCGCGCTGTCGGGCTCGCTGGGCAGCGGCAAGACCACCCTGCTCAACCATCTCCTGCGGACCGGCAGAGGGCGGATCGGCGTGGTGATCAACGACTTCGGTGACATCAACGTCGACGCCTTCCTCGTGTCGGGGCACGTCGACGCGGCCATGTCGATCAGCGGCGGCTGCCTGTGCTGCCTGTCCGACCCAACCGAGCTGGACCGCGCGCTGGAGTCGCTGGCGCGCCCCGAGCTCGACCTCGACGCCATCGTGGTGGAGGCGAGCGGGCTGGCCGAGCCGCGCGAGCTCGCGCGGCTGATCGTCAGCAGCGAGGTGAGACGGGTCCGCTTCGGTGGTCTCGTCGAGATCGTCGACGTCGCGGCGTGGGACGAGATCGGCTCGTATGACGAGCCCCCCGTCGCGACCGACCACCTCAAGGTGGCGTCGCTCCTGGTGCTCAACAAGGTGGACCGGGTGGCTCCCGATCGAGTCTCGCTGCTGGAGAACGTGATCCGTGAGCTCGTTGGTGAGAAGCCCATGGTTCCTGCGCGCTTCGGCCAGGTCGACCCGGACCTGCTCTACGACTCCATCGAACGCCCCGAGCCCACCGGACAGCTCAGCCTCGTGGACCAGCTGCGCGAGGAGCAGCAGGAGCACGGGCACCTCCACCACGGGCACGAGCACGACCACGGGAAGGCACACGGGCACGAGCATGCCCACCACCACTGGCAGTCCGTGAGCGTGGACTCCCCGTCGCCCGTCGACCCGCGTCGTCTGCTGGACCTGCTCGAGAGCCGCCCGGCCGGGCTCTATCGGGTCAAGGGGGTGGTGTGGGTGGACGCACCCGGGCACCGCCAGCGGTGGGTCGTGCAGGCCGTCGGTGGCTGGGTGGCCTTCGAGCGGGGGCCGTGGCCGTCGGGTGCGGAGCGGCGCACGCAGCTCGTCGCGATCGGCGCGGGGGTGGACGAGGCGGCGGTCGCGGCCGACATACGAGCCTGCCTGTCGGACGAGGGAGTCCTGGACCCCGAGCGGGTGACGCCGCTGCTGCGCTATGTCGTCCGCTGAGCCACCCGCAGAAAGAAGGAGAAAACCGGAGGGGTGCCTGCGCGCACCGACGGGGCTGGTGGTTCACTACTGTCAGAGATCGCCGTGACCGTCCAGGAGGACCCATGCCGAGCACCGCAGCCAGCGCCGAGCCGGACCGCGTCGAGACGGTCGACGGTCCCGAGCGGGAGCACGACCTGGTCGACGACGGCGTGCCGGACGACCAGACCCCCCGCGGCCCGAGCCTGGTCGGCCGGCTGCTGCCCTGGGCCTTCATCGCGCTCGCGCTGCTCGGCCTGGTGATCTGGGTCTACGCGTTCTGGCTCCGGCACGAGCTCGAGTCCGAGCAGCTGGCGATGCCCGAGCACCAGGAGTGGATGGCCTGGGGCGGTCCGATCCTGATGCTCCTCGGCGGTCTGCCGGCGTTCGCCCTCCTGCTCTGGCGTTACCTGCGCCGCCCCCGGACCGCGTGAGCGGTCTCGCCTCGTGACGTCAGCGGCGGGCGGCAGCGTCAGCGTCGGTGCCGGGCGTCCGGCTCCCCGCTGACGATCCGACTGATCGCGGTCCGATAGGCCACCCACGCCACGGCCGCGGTCAGCGGATCCGCGACCCGCGGCATCCCGGTCACCGTGATGCGCTGCCGCCATCGCAGCTCGGTCCCCGACCGGCCGCCGGGCAGCTCCACGGTGCGGGCCACCGCGTCGATCGCGCCATGAACCACCCTGCCCCGCTTGACGATCCGGCACTGCCACGGCCCGTCGCCCTCGGGGGTGGCCACCGCGACGGTCTCCATGTCGTCGTCGAAGCCCCACGGCCCCACCGTGGTCCGGGCGCGGACGAGCGTGCCGTCGACGTCCAGCCGGCCCTCGGGGGCGGACGACGTGACCACGGTGAGCGGGATCGAGGCGGTATGCCGAGAGGCCGACCACAGACGGCGCCATACGACCTCTCTCGGGAGGGGCAGGCGCAGCGTGATCGCGAGCTCGGCCATGACGTCAGTGCCCGGCCAGCACGCGGGCACGGTGCGGCTTGGTGGGAAGCCGCGTGACGTCGAAGGACAGGTTGCGCGGATCCACCTGCAGGCCAGGGCGACTCAGCGCGGCGACGGTGATGGCGAGGACGCCGACCGCGATCTTCTCGCCGGGGCAGCGGTGTCCCGTGCGGACGTCGCCCCCGCCCTGCGGGATGAAGTGTTCGACCGACTCGCGGTCGACGTCGAGGAAGCGGCGCGGGTCGAAGGTGCGCGGCGAGTCCCAGTGGCGTTCGTCGAGATTGGTGCCCACGACGTCGATGAGGATGCGGTCGCCGGCCTTGATCTGCTGGTCCTGCCAGGTGAAGTCCTCGCGGGCGATCGACGGCAGCATCGGCACGAAGGGGTAGACGCGGCGCACCTCCTCGGCGAAGGCGGTCGCCTCACGACCCCCGGCGAGGGTGCCGCGCTCGTCGGCCTCGGCGGCGAGCCGGGTTGCCCACCAGGCGTTCTCGCGCAGCGCCAGCGCAGCGAAGGCCGCGAACCGCGACACGGCGATGGTGGGGCGGACGACGTTCTGCAGCTCCACGCCGGCGGTGTGCTCGTCGAGCAGCCGGCCCTGCAGGTCGCGGTGCTCGCTGACGACCCGCAACGCCGTCCCCTCGGGCGGCTGCAGCTCGCCGGCGCGCGTGCGCCGGACCAGGGACGCGGCCCAGCGGTCGCAACGGGCCCGGTTGACCCACGCCAACAGGTGCTGGGGGCCGAGCGCGCCGAAACCGTCGACGATCTGGGCGAGCCGCCGCGCCCACACGTCCTGCTCGACCTCGGGGACCTCGATCCCCGCCCAGGTCATGACGGCGCGTCCGTAGGCCAGGACCGCCGTCTCGTAGACGTCGCCGGAGCCCTCGCGCTGCCAGCGGTCGACGGCCCGGCGCCACTGCTCCTCGACCAGGGGGAGGAGCCGGGCGACCTGGGCGTCGTCATAGGCCAGGGAGACGAACATCGCCTTGCGGTGCCGGTGCTCGTCGTCGTCCAGCCCGTGCACGGCGCCCGCGCCGAACAACGGGCCACGCACCGGCAGCGGCATGGCGCCGTGCCGCTTGACACGAGAGGTGTCGTAGAACAGGCGCACGCCCTCGTCCCCGCGGACGAGCAGGGCCCGACGGCCCAGGAGGCGCAACGGGATCCGCGCGACAGACCGCGGGTCGACGGCGCCCAGCTCGCGCCGCCAGGCGTCCGAGAAGGCATATCCGCGACGGAGGAAGTCGAGGGTGCGGTCGGTGCGGGTGACGTCGGTGCGGTTGGTCATCGTGGTCTCCTCAGGTCGGGTCGCGCGGCGCCTTCACGCGGGGTGGCCCGTCGGTGTCATCGGCGCGCATACCCACGGGGTGGGCGGCGAACCGTGGCCTTGACCCCTCGAGGAGTTGGTGCAATCCTTCAAGGCATGACTCCAATGACGGAGGAAAACTCCAACGGCGCCTCCGGCCTGCTCGCCCGGGTCCGCGGCGTCGTCCCGTCGTTGCCCGCCGGCCCGGCTCGCGTCGGGCGCGCGATCCTCGACGACCCGGCTGGTGTCTCGCGGATGACGCTGCGCGAGCTGGCGACCGCGACCAGCACCAGCGACGCCACGGTCCTGCGCCTGGTCCAGGCGGCCGGGGTCGGGGGCTACCGCGACCTGCGGCTGGGTCTCGCCGAGGCGGTGGGATCCATGTCCTCCGCCGGCCGCGACGGGCGAGTCACCGCTGACATCACCCGCGACGACTCGCCCGTCGACGTCCTGGCCGCGCTGGCGGAGGAGGAACGGTCCGTCATCGCCGACACCGCCGCCTGCCTCGACCCGCAGGTCCTGGCCGCGGTGGCCGACGCGGTGGTGGCCGCCGGGCGCGTGGTCGTCGTGGGCGTCGGAGCCTCCGGGCTCGTGGCGCTCGACCTGTCGGCCAAGCTCGAGCGGATCGGCCTGCACTCCCGCGGGCTGACGGAGGTGCACCAGGCCGTCACCGCCGCCGTGCTGCTCCGCCCCGGCGACGTGCTCGTCGTCGTGTCCGCCTCCGGCTCCACCGTCGACGTGCTCGAGCCGTTGCGGATCGCCCAGGAGCGAGGCGCCCGCACCGTCGCCCTCACCTGCCACCCGCGCAGCGCCGTCGCCGTCGCCGACCACGTCCTCATGAGCGCCCCCGGCCGCGAGCACCCCGTGCGCCCGGCCGCGATGAGCTCGCGCACCGGTCAGCTGTTCGTCGTCGACGTCCTCTTCACCCTCGTCGCCCAACGCTGCTTCGACCGGGCGAGCGAGGCCATCGCCGACTCGTACCACGCCCTGCGACACCGCCACGGCGAACCGCCCAGTGCGCCACCGGGATCCGCCGCCCGGAGCACCACCGCCACCCGCACGACGCCGGCTGATCAGAGCCAGCCCCACCTGCAGGAGTCATGACGATGCCCGACGAGCCCCACGGCCCCGACCTGTCGGCGCTCACCACCGAGAGCATCGACGACCGCCACGCCGACCTGGACACCCTGTCCACGCGTGAGCTGGCGGTCGCGATGAACGCCGCCGACGCCGCCGTGACGGACGCCGTCGAGGCCCAGCTCGACGCCATCGTGGCCGTGGTCGAGGGGGTCACCGAGCGACTGCGGCGGGGAGGACGACTCGTGTATGCCGGGGCCGGGACCGCCGGGCGTCTCGGCGTGCTGGACGCCTCGGAGTGCCCGCCCACGTTCGACACCGACCCGTCGCTGGTGGTCGGCCTCATCGCGGGCGGCGAGGTGGCGCTGACCACCGCGGTCGAGGGCGCCGAGGACGACCGCGAGCTCGCGATCCGGGACCTGGACCGCATCGGGCTGACCGACGCGGACACGCTGGTCGGCCTGTCGGCGTCGGGGCGGACGCCATACACGGTCGAGGCCGTGGCCGAGGCGCGCCGCCGGGGAGCGCTCGCCGTCGGGTTCGCCTGCAACCAGGGCTCGCCGCTCGCCGCCGCGGGGCACCTGGCCATCGAGGTCGTCGTCGGCCCCGAGTTGGTCGCCGGCTCGACGCGGCTCAAGTCCGGGACGGCGCAGAAGCTCGTCCTCAACATGATCTCGACGATGGCGATGGTCCGGCTGGGCAAGACCTACGGCAACCTCATGGTCGACGTGCGCGCCACCAACGACAAGCTGCGCGCCCGCGCCCACCGCATCGTCACCACCATCACCGGCGCGCCCCCCCAGGACGTCGAGCGCGCCCTCGACGAGCAAGGCGGGCGGGCCAAGCCGGCCGCCCTCGCGCTGCTCACCGGGCTCGCGCCGGCCCAGGTCGACGCCGCCCTCACCCAGCACCACGGGGACCTGCGGGCCACCCTCACCGCACTGACGAAGGAGTCATGATGGCCGACCCACGCACCATCGCGAGGCAGGCGGTCGACGCGCTCGGCGGCCGCGCCAACATCACGGACGTCGAGAACTGCATCACCCGCCTCCGTGTCACCGTCGGCAGCCTGGACCGGGTCGACGAGTCGGGGCTGCGCGCCATCGACGGGGTCCTCGGCGTGGTCATGGACGACACCGTGCAGATCGTGCTCGGGCCGGGCCTGGTCAACGAGGTGGCCGACGCCATGGCCGCGGGGGAGGGGGCGACCCTGGAGGCCGGGGCGGACGGCATACGGCCGGAATCTCCCGAACGCACCGACGCAGCGGGGCTGCACGCGCGCGGCGAGCAGATCCGCGGCGACCGCAAGCGGCGCAACCAGACACCGGTCAAGGCCTTCCTGCGGCGGATCGCCAACATCTTCCTCCCGCTGATCCCGGCGCTGATCGCGTGCGGCATCATCGCCGGGCTCAACGGCGTGCTGACGAACTTCGTGACGCGCGGGTGGGCGCCCTGGGCGGCGCCGGTCACGCCGGTGCTCGCGGCCGTGGCCAGCGGTTTCATGACGCTGATCGCCGTCTTCGTCGGCATGAACGCCGCCAAGGAGTTCGGGGGCACGCCGATCCTCGGCGGGGCGGTCGCGGCGATCATCCCGTTCGCCGGCGTCGCCAAGGTCACCATCGCGGGCGAGAAGCTCGCGCCCGGGCAGGGTGGCGTGATCGGCGCGCTCCTGGCCGCGATCCTGGCGGCCTACCTCGAGCGGTGGGCCCGACGCTGGGCGCCTCGCTCGGTGAGCATGCTCGTGGTGCCGACCTTCGTGGTGCTCGTGGCCGGCGTGCTCACGATCTTCCCGCTCATGACGGTGTCCGGGTGGCTCGCGCAGGGCATCGGCGACCTCGCCAACGGCCTGCTGCAGCACGGTGGGGCGCTGGCCGGGCTCGTCCTGGCCGGGCTGTTCCTGCCGCTGGTGATGCTCGGCCTGCACCAGGCGCTCATCCCGATCCACACCACCCTGATCGAGCAGGCGGGCTACACGGTGCTGCTCCCGATCCTGGCCATGGCCGGCGCCGGTCAGGTGGGTGCGGCGATCGCGCTCTACGTGCGGCTCAAGCACAACGCCGGCATCCGATCCACCATCAAGTCGGCGCTGCCGGCCGGGTTCCTCGGCGTCGGGGAGCCGCTGATCTACGGCGTGACGCTGCCGCTGGGGCGACCCTTCATCACCGCGTGCGTCGGCGGCGCCTTCGGCGGGATGTTCGTCGGGCTGCTCAACCAGCTCGGCACCACGGTCGGCTCGACGGCGATCGGCCCGAGCGGGTGGGCGCTGTTCCCGCTGACCAACGGCAGCCGGGGGATCGGTGCGGCGATCGCCGTGTATGCCGGGGGCCTGGTCGTCGGGTACGTCGCGGGCTTCCTGGCGACCTACTTCTTCGGCCTGAGCAAGGCCGAGCTCGAGCGCCTCAACGCTGCTGACGACACGACCGTCGTGGGCGAGCCGGGCATGTCCGAGGAGGCATCGGCCGAGCCAGGGCGCCGGGCCGGGGTCGAGAACGCCGCTCGCTGACGGACCCGCCGGGGGTAAAGGCATCGGCCTGGGGAACGAAGGCCGGTCGATGCCTTTACCGGGGGCGGGTGTGAGGGAGGTCTCGTGGCGCGATGGCGGGGGCAGGTTGATAGGAAAGGCTGACCTTACTAAGGTTTCCCTATCCTTCTCATCGGTTCTGTCGATCGGAGCACCATGTCGTCCCGCCTGCTCACCCCCGCCCGCACCGCGATCCTCGCCACGGTCGCCCTGTCGACGGCCGCGTGCGGCTCGGCCACCGCGGGCTCCGGCTCGTCGGGGTCGGCAGCCGCGTCCGACAGCGCCAGGACCGTGAGCATCACCCACGCCCAGGGCGCCACCCAGGTCCCCGTGCAGCCGAAGAAGGTCGCCGTGCTCGACATGGGCGCCCTCGACAGCATCACGTCCATGGGCGCGGGCGACTCCGTCAAGAGCCTCGCGAAGCAGGGCCTCCCCGCCTTCCTGCAGCAGTACAAGGCCGAGAAGTACGCCAACCTGGGCACGATGTTCGAGCCGGACCTGGAGAAGCTCGCGACCGACAAGCCGGACCTCATCGTCGTGGGCGGCCGCTCTGCGGCGAAGTACAAGGACCTCGCCAAGATCGCGCCGACCATCGACACCACCGTGTCGTCCAAGGGCGACTTCTTCGAGGGCGTCAAGAAGGTGAACACCTCCCTCGGCCAGGTGTTCGGCAAGGAGGCCGAGGTCAAGGCCAAGCTGGCCGCTGTCGACACCAAGGTCGCCGCGACCAAGGCCAAGGCGGCCGGCGCCGGCACCGGCCTGATCCTCATGACCAGCGGTGGCAAGGTCAGCGCGTTCGGCCCGCAGTCCCGGTTCGGCCTCATCCACACCGCCCTCGGCGTCAAGCCCACCGCGGCCAAGATGACCGAGGACCGCCACGGCATGGCGGCGAGCTTCGAGTACATCAAGGCCGCCAACCCCGGCCACCTCTTCGTCGTCGACCGCGACGCCGCGATCGGCGAGAGCGGCAAGGCCGCCAAGGAGGTCCTCGACAACGCGCTGGTCAAGGCCACCCCGGCGGGTGCCGGAAACAAGATCACCTACCTGGACGGCCAGCGCTGGTACGTCACCGGCACCGGGCTGGACAACCTGTCGGCCATGGTCGACGAGGTCGCGGCAGGGCTGTGACGACGCTCGCCCCGCCCGCACCGACGAGGCAGCGACCCCGCCAGGCAGCTCTGCTGCTCGGCGGGGTGGTCGCCGTGGGGATCCTCGCGGCCTGCTCGCTCTTCGTCGGCGTCGCCGACGTGTCACCGGGGGCGCTGCTCGACCCCGCGCGTCGCGGGGAGGCGCTGGACCTGCTCGCGATCAGTCGCTTCCCGCGCACGATCGCCCTGGTCCTGGCGGGTGCCGGGCTCGCGGTGTGCGGCCTGATCATGCAGCTGCTCACCCGCAACCCCTTCGTCGAGCCGTCGACGACGGGGACCATGGAGTTCGCCAGCCTCGGGCTGCTCGTCATGGCCCTCACCTGGCCCGATGCCCCGGTTCTGGCCCGTATGGCGGTCGCCGCCGTGGCCGCCCTCGCCGGCACGGCCGTGTTCCTGCGACTCGTGAGCGCCGTGACCATCCGCGACGTGCTCGTGGTGCCGCTCATCGGGCTCGTGCTGTCCGGGATCGTCGGTGCTGTCGCCACGTTCGTCGCCTACCGCTACGACCTGATCCAGAGCCTCTCCGCCTGGATGACCGGAGACTTCTCCGCCACGATCCAGGGCCGCTACGAGCTGCTCTGGCTGGCGGGCGTGCTCACGGCGCTCGCGGTCGTGGTCGCCGACCGGTTCACGGTCGCCGGCCTCGGGGAGGACGTGGCCACCAACCTTGGCCTCGACTACCGCCGCACCATGGCGATCGGGATGAGCATCGTCGCCGTCACCACGGCCGCGGTCGTGGTCACCGTCGGCATGCTCGGCTTCATCGGCCTGGTCGTCCCCAACATCGTCGTGCTCGCGATGGGCGGCAACGCCCGCCGCAGCGTCCCCTGGGTCGCCATCGGCGGCGCCACCCTGGTGCTGCTCTGCGACCTGCTCGCCCGGACGCTCGTCGCCCCGCACGAGCTCCCCATCGGCACGATCCTCGGGGTCGTCGGCGCCGGGGCCTTCCTCGCCATGCTCCTCAAGGGGGTCCGCGGTGTCCGCTGAACCCCTCACGGACAAGCCCATCGCGCCCGTCGAGCCCGTCGAGCCTTGGAGGCGGCAGGTCGAGGCGGCGGCCACGCGTCGCAGCTGCGGGGGGTGGCGCCGGGCGCCCGGCCTGCGCGTCGCCGGGTGGTGGGCCCTCGCGGCGGCAGCCGCGACGGCATACGTGCTCTGGGGCCTGGACCTGAGGGCGATCGACCAGACCACCCTGGAATTCATCCTCCCGCGACGCCTGACCACGCTCGCGACCATGACCGTCGTCGGTGTCGGCGTCGCCCTGGCCACCGTGCTGTTCCACACGGTCACCGCCAACCGGATCCTGACGCCGTCGATCATGGGCTTCGACGCGCTCTACCTGCTCGTCCAGACCGGCACGGTGGTGCTGCTCGGCGTCACCGGCAGCCTGACCCTCGACCCGGTCTCGAGCTTCGCCTGGCAGGCGACCGCCATGACCCTGCTCGCCGTCGCGCTCTACCGGTGGCTGCTCGTCGGCCTCGGGCGCAGCCTGCACATGGTCGTCGTGGTCGGCGTGGTGATCGGCGGCTTCTTCCGAGCGCTGTCCACGTTGATGCAACGCGCGATGGACCCGACCGAGTTCATCGTGCTGCAGGACCGCTTCTTCGCCGACTTCCACGGCGCCGACCTGCGGCTCGTGGGCGTCACCGCGGTGATCGTCGCGCTCGCGGCGGCCTGGACGATCTGGCGCGCGGGACGCCTCGACGTCCTCGCGCTCGGCCGCGACATCGCCGTGTCCCTCGGCCTCGACCACCGGCGCGGCCAGCTCGCGGTCCTCGCCCTGGTGGCGCTCCTCGTGGCCGCGGCGACCGCGCTCGTCGGACCCACCAGCTTCTTCGGCCTGCTGGTCGCCCACCTCGCCTACCAGACGGTGGGGACCCATCGGCACGCCCACGTCGTCCCCGCCGCCTGCGGTGCTGCCGTCGTCACCCTCGTCGGCGGCCAGCTCGTCCTGGAGAAGGCCCTCGGCCTCGAAGGCTCCCTCTCCCTCGTCGTCGAGCTCCTCGGCGGCGTCACCTTCCTCGTCCTCCTCCTGCGAAGGGCCCGCGCATGACCTCCACCGCCGTCCACCAGGACACCGCGACCACCTCGGGCATCGCCATACGGGAGGTGTCCAAGTCGTATGACGGCACCACCGTCGTCGACCGGGTCACCCTCGACCTGCCCACCGGCGGACTGACCTGCCTGGTCGGGCCCAACGGCGCAGGGAAGTCGACCCTGCTCTCGATCGTCGCCCGCCTGCTGCCTGCCGACGGGGGCGAGGTGCGCGTCGACGACCTCGACGTCGCCCGCTGCGAGTCCTCGGTGCTGGCAAGGAGACTCGCGATCCTGCGTCAGGAGCATCACCTCGCGGTGCGCCTGCGGGTGCGGGACCTGGTGGGCTTCGGGCGGTTCCCGCACTGCGGCGGGCGGCTGCGGCCGATCGACGTGGAGCGCGTGGACCGGGCGCTGCACTACCTGGACCTGGAGGACCTCGCCGACCGGTTCGTCGACGAGCTGTCCGGCGGCCAGCGGCAGCGGGTGCTCATCGCCATGGTCATCGCCCAGGACACCGACTACGTCCTGCTCGACGAGCCGCTCAACAACCTCGACATGCGGCACGCCCTGGGGATCCTGCGGCTGCTGCGGCGCGCCGTGGACGAGCTGGGCAAGACCGTCGTGGTGGTCGTGCACGACCTCAACGCCGCCGCCGCCTTCGCCGACCGGATCGTCGCCATGCGCGACGGCCGGGTCGTCGCCGCGGGCAGCCCGGACGAGGTGATGCGCGAGGGCCTGCTGGAGGAGATCTTCGCCGTGCCGATCACGGTCGACCGCGTGCACGGCCGGCCTGTCGGTCACTACCTCCGCCGCTGACCTCGCCGCCGCTGACCTCGCCGGCGCTGACCTGCGCCACCGACCTCCGGCAGCGACCTCCGGCGCCAGGGGCTTTGGTGCAGCTATGCTCAAAAGGTCCGGCCGACCTGGTCTGACGCGATCGAGTCCGTGTCGTGGTGCCGCGTCGACGCCTGGCGCATCGAAGGCTCCCGGCGGACCGCGGGCGAGGAGGTGCGCCGATGGCTGCGACCGAGACCGGTGCCGGCGAGGTGCTCGCGCACCTGCGCGAGCACGGACCGGCGACCCGGCGCGGGCTCGTCGACGGACTCGGCTGGGCACGCATGACGGTCGGCAAGCGGCTCGACGAGCTGCTCGCCGCCGGGTTCGTCGTGAGCCGAGGGCTCGGGGCCAGCGAGGGTGGTCGGCCCGCCGAGACCTTCGCGGTCGACGACGACCTCGGGCTGGTCGTGGGCCTCGACGTCGGTGGTGCCTATACCCGCGTCGGGATCACCGACATGGCTGGTCGCTTCCTCGCCGAGGACGGCGCCGACATCGGGCTGCCCACCGGCCCCGCGGGGGTGGCGGCGTGGGCCGACGGTCGGATCGCCTCCCTCCTGGCAGGCATCGGCCGCTCGCCGGCGGACGTGCGGGCGGTGGGGGTCGGCGTGCCCGGGCCGGTCGACGTGCGAACCGGCCTCATCGGGGCGCCGCTGCGCGAGAGCGCCTGGGAGGGAGTCAGGTTCACGGACCTGCTGACGATCCGCGGCGACGTCCAGGTCGTCGACCGGGACGTCAACACCATGGCGGTCGCCGAGCACGCCGCGCTCGGGGCCGGCGACCACACCGTGGTCCTGCGGGTCGGCATGGGCATCAGCTGCGCGTTCGTCCTCGACGGGCGGGTCTATCGCGGCGAGCGTGGCGGAGTGGGCGTGCTGACGCTGCCCGGGCCGGACGGTCGCCTGCGTCGCCTCGAGGACGTCGCCAGCGGGTATGTCGTGCGAGACCGGCTGGCATCGCACGGGGTTGAGGCCAGGACGAGCTTCGACCTCGTGTCGCTCGTCGAGGACGGTCACCCGCTGGCCTGCCAGCTGGTCGGCGAGGTGGGCGAGGCGCTCGGGCGCTCCCTCGCCGAGGTCGTGCGGCTGCTCAACCCGACGACCGTCGTCGTGGGTGGCGCACTCTCCGGGGCGGGGGGCGTCCTGATGGCACCGCTGCGCCGGGCGCTCGACGAGGGGGCGGGGGAGTATGCCCTGCAGACCCTCAGCCTGCGGACGACGCTTCTCGGCGGGCGGTCCGGCCTGGCCGGCGCCGTGCGGCTGGCGGCGGACGCGTACTTCGAGCCGGGTCGTGTCTCTCGCCTCGTCTCGTCCTGATTCCCCCCGCCGTTCGCGCTCGCGGCGGGTGCGGCCCCGGCGTGCGGCTGCGCTCAGGGTGCCGTGGGTGTCTCGTGCTGCAGGGTGAGATGAGGTTGCCCCCGTTCGACGGACACCCTGACTGGCCCGGCTCTGAGTAGCTGGGCGGGAGAGGATGCCTTCATGGGTGCCAAGAGGAAGAGTTTCACCCCGCAGTACCGCCGTGATGCCGCTCATCTGGTGATCGACTCCGGCCGCACGATCGCGGCGGTCGCCTCAGAGATCGGGATCGGTGAGCAGCTGCTGGGTCGGTGGGTCGCCAGGGAGCGTGCACGGATGGATGAGCCGCCGCCGGCGGGTGATATCAATGAGCGGGCCGAGCTGGAGCGCTTGCGCGCGGAGAACGCTCAGCTGCGGATGGATCGGGAGTTCCTGAAAAAAGCAGCGGCCTTCTTCGTGGCGGAGAACGCGTCGAACCAGACGTCGCGTTCGCAGTGATCCACGCGGAGAAGGCCTGCAGCGAAGGTCCTCGATCCACGATCGAGGACATGTGTCACCTGCTCGAGGTGTCCCGGTCGGGGTATTACGACTGGGTCGCGCGACGGGCGGCCGGGCCGGGTCCGCGCGAGCAGCGGTTGCTCGACCTGGCCGACAAGGTCCTGACCGCTCATGAGGAGTCTGATGGGGTGTACGGCTCGCCCCGGATCACCGCTGAGTTGCGTCAGGCCGGTGAGGTCGTGTCCCGTAAGACGGTCGCGAAAGTGATGCGCGCCAAGGGGATTGAGGGCATCAGTCCCCGCTCGTGGCATCCGGTGACCACGATCGTGGACCCGTCCGCGCACTCGATTCCGGATCTGGTTGAGCGCCGCTTCGACCAAGGAGAGCTGAACACGGTGTGGACCTCGGACATCACCTATCTGGCCACTGGTGAGGGCTGGCTGTACTTGTGCGCGGTGCGTGACGGCTGCTCGCGCCGGGTGATTGGGTACGCGTTCAGCGACAGCCTGCACACCGACGTCGTCGAGGACGCCTTGCGTCGCGCGGCCACCTTCCGCGAGGGTGACACGACCGGGGTCATCTTCCACGCCGACCGCGGCTGCCAGTACACCTCGGACCAGCTGGACCGTGCCGCCCGCGACCTGAAGGTGCGTCTGTCCGTGGGGCGCACGGGAGTCTGTTGGGACAACGCCCAGCAGGAGAGCTTCTGGTCAACGCTCAAGACCGAGCACTACAACCGCTACGAATTCGCCACCCGGGCCGCGGCGATCCGCAGCGTCACCGAATGGATCGAGACCGTGTACAACCGCCGTCGACGCCACAGCGCGCTCGGCAACATCAGCCCGGTAGCCTTCGAGCGCGGGTTCAACGCGGCGGCAGAAGCCGCTTAAGCCGGTGTCCGTCGAACGGGGTCAACCCCAGAGACGGGTGTGGTGACGTGAGGCGTGGCGGGTGGGTGGTTGGGGTGTGCTCGGGCTGGCGTGGGTGTCTCGTGCTGCAGGGTGAGACGGGTTCGGCAGCGCGAGACGGCGCGGCGTGAATGTGACTGTGGGTCAACGGAGTTGGACGGGCGGGGGTGCGGTGCGGGGTCGCCTGGGTGCGGGGGGTGAAAGTCCGCGCAGCCAGGTGACTAGATCTGTTGTTCCCAACACGCGTTCGATAGAATCAGGGCATGTCCTACCTCGAGGTGACCGCCGCGTCCCAGGCCCTGCCGGGCCTGGTCGAGGTGGTGCGCACCCTGGTGGACGGGATGGGGCACGTGCAGACCGACGACCTGGCCGAGGTCGCCGCCCACGCCGGGGCGCTGCTGACCGCGGCGCGGGGCCTGGTGCTGTCGTGCGCGGACCAGGCCACCAGCCGCGGGACCGTCCGCGAGTCGGGGTCGGCGTCGACCGCGGCGTGGTTGACCGACCACGGGGCGGGCGTGACCCGGACCGAGTCGTTCCTGATGCGTCGCGCGCTGATGGCCTGCGACAAGCCGGCGCTGGCGGCGCTGCGGGCGGGGTTGCTGTCCGGGCAGGTCACCCCGACCGACGCGGTCCACGCGGCGCGGGTCCACGCCGAGCTGGTCGGGGCCACGGACCCGGTCTGGCACGAGCAGGTCGCGGCGGGCGTCGCGGACCTGGCCGCCCGGGTGGACGCGCGCGCGGAGCTGGACGGGTTCCGGTTGATGATGCTGGCCCGGTACGCCACGGTCGCCGACCAGGAGCACGCGGCCCGGCACGAGCAGTCCCGCCGGGGGGTGAGCACGTTCTCGGCGACCGGGGACGGGTTGTGGGCCTTCCGCGGGGTGGTGGGGGACGTGGACAAGGTCCGGTTGCAGGCCGCGTTGACGGCGTTCTCCGCGCCGCAGACCTCCACGTTGCCGGATGGGACGGTGGTGCGGGACGAGCGGACCGCGGCGCAACGACGTCTGGACGCGTTGCTGACCATCGTGGGGATCGCGGCGTCCTCAGGGGTGCGGGGGCCGATGGGCGCGACCGCGCGGGCGTCGTTGGTGCTGACCCCGGACGCGTTGCTGGAGCCGTGCGAGCACCGCGCCAAGGACGCGTTCGGGCTGTGGCGCCCCACGAGCACCGGTGGCGGGGGGCCGTGCGGGTGTCCGGTCCCGGCCGCGTGCGTCGATGACCTGGGCACGATCCTGGGGCCCCGCGCCGCCAGGGAGCTGACCTGCGGCGCAGACGTGACCCCGGTCTGGCTGGACCCGGCCGGTCGGCCCTTGGATGTGGGGCGCACCACCCGCCTGGCCACCGCCCGGCAGCGTCGCGCCCTGGAGGTCCGCGACGGGGGGTGCAGCTTCCCCGGCTGCGACGCGCCCGCGTCGTGGTGCCAGGCCCACCACATCGTGCACTGGGCCGACGGCGGCCCGACCGACCTGGCCAACCTGGCCCTGGTGTGCGGGCACCACCACCGGTTCATCCACGCCCACCACATCACCGGGCGGGTCACCGCCGACGGGTCCCGCGTCCAGTGGGACATCACCCACACCTGGACCGGCTGGCACCCCACCCCACCACCCGACCCTGACACCGACAGCAGCACCGGGCCCGAGAGCGACGCTGACGACCGCGTCAGTGCTGGCGCGGGTGCCGGCGGGAGCACGGGGACTGGGGCGGGCGCGAAGGGTGGCTCAGGTGCGGGCGCTCCCAGCGCAGGACGCGAACCTCCCGACGACGGACACGGGCAGCCACCACCAGGCGGGCAACCGTCACGCCCACCCGGCGACCCAGCCCCGCGCCCACCCGGCCACCACGCCCTCACCGCCTGACCCACCACGAAGCGACCCCCAACCGACCGACCGCCAGCCGACCCATCCACAGACACGTCCACCCGGACAGCCCGCCAGGCTGCCCGGGCAGACGCGCGTCGCCGGCGGTCGGCCAGGCGACGGGGGATGCCCGCACCTGCGAACTTTAGTCAACCTCTAGACAAAAGCCGGGCGACGTCATACGGTGAAGTCATGCGCACTGAAGCGGCCGTCATCCACGGCAAGGGCAAGATCAAGGTCACCGACGTCGAGCTGCCCCCCATCGGGCGCGACGAGATCCTCATGAAGGTCATGTCGGACAGCATCTGCATGTCGACGTACAAGGCCACCATCCTCGGCGAGGACCACAAGCGCGTCCCGCCGAACATCTCCGAGGTCCCGGTCATGGCCGGGCATGAGTTCGCCGGCGAGATCGTCGAGGTCGGCGCCGACTACGAGAATGACTACCAGGTGGGCCAGCTCATCGCGATCCAGCCCGCCATGGGCCTGGAGAACGGCTACTCCAGCGGCTACTCCTACCCCTACTTCGGCGGGGACACGCACTACACGATCATCCCCAAGATCGCGATCGACAAGGGCTGCGTCCTCAACTACGACGGCACCTACTTCGCGAACGCCGGTCTGGCCGAGCCGATGTCGTGCATCATCGGCGGGTTCCACGCGCAGTACCACACCAAGCCGTTCGTCTACGAGCACTTCATGGGCCCGGTCAAGGGCGGCAAGATGGCCCTGCTCGGCTGTGCCGGCCCCATGGGCATCGGCGCGATCGAGTACGCCATCAACGGTCCCTACACCCCGTCGCTGCTCGTCGTCGTCGACATCGACCAGGCCCGCCTCGACCGCGTCGCCAGCCTGATCACCGTCGAGGACGCCAAGGCCAAGGGCGTCGACCTGCGCTACGTCAACACCACCGGTGGCGACCCCGTGCAGCTGCTGCGCGACATCACCCCCGAGGGCAAGGGCTACGACGACGTGTTCGTCTACGCCCCGGTCAAGGCGCTCGTCGAGCTGGGCGACCAGATCCTCGGGTTCGACGGCTGCCTCAACTTCTTCGCCGGCCCGACCGACAAGAAGTTCGTCGCGGACTTCAACTTCTACAACGTGCACTACGAGGCCACGCACATCGTCGGCACCTCCGGCGGCTCCACCGGCGACATGATCGAGTCCCTCGAGATGTCCGCCCGCGGCGACCTCAACCCGTCGTTCATGGTCACCCACATCGGCGGCCTCGACTCCGTGCCCGAGACGGTCCTCAACTACCCCAACATCCCTGGTGGCAAGAAGCTCATCTACCCCTGGGTGCGCATGCCGCTGACCGCGATCGACGACTTCGCCGAGCTGGGCAAGGACGACGAGTTCTTTGCCGGCCTCGCCGAGATCTGCGGCCGCAACAACAACATCTGGAACGAGGAGGCCGAGAAGTTCCTCCTCGAGCACAAGACGGCGTCGACGGTCGAGTGACCTGCTGACCGAGCGGCCCCCTCCCGATCCTGGGAGGGGGCCGCTGCCGTATGCCGTCCGCCCGCCGTCTCGACGGGCCGGGCCTCAGCGCGACGTCGGGGCCAACGCGTCCAGCTGTGCAGCGACGTCGGCCTCGACGGTCCAGACGCGCGTCCCCACGTCACGCCACGTGCTCGGTGCGCTCCCGTCGTGGGGATGGGCCTCGACCACCTCGCCGTCGATCCACACGTCGACCCCGTCACCGACGGGCCCCCCGACGGCGCCCGCCAGGCCGGTCAGCCGCCACTCCCCGACGCCTCCAGGCACGCGCACCACGCCCGCGTCCTCGATCGTGGCCGGTCGGCCTGCAGGGGCCACGCGTCCTGGCTCGGGCACCACCAACGACTCCACCGCGGGGTCGAGGCGGCTGCGGAGCACGTCCCCCTCCACCGTGAGCCGACGAGGGAAGGTGAGGCACCCCGCCACGAGGTCGGCATCCGGGTCGTCCGGGTCAGCGGGGATCCCGTCCTGTCGGACCCAGCCCATCAGCAGCGGCTCGGGCTCGTCGTGCAGGACCTGCGGTGCGTAGAGGACGTCCCCTGCGTCCAGGTCCCCGCCGCTGCGGGAGGTGAACGCCGGACGGCCCTCCGCATCCGTGTCGAGATCGCCCACCAGCCAGACCGCGCGGTCGAGGATCGTCTCGTGCTGCAGGCTGAGCACGAGGGCCGTGCCACCTGCGGTCCGCACGAGCTGCGGGCACTCCCAGATGTCGGCCGGGGCGTGCTGTGCCGCAACGGGATCCGCGTGGGTGAGCCAGAGCCCGACGTAGGTCCACGCGAGGATGTCGTCGCAGGAGTACAGCAGGACGGCGGGCGTGCCGTCGTCGAGACCGGCCCCCAGGAGCGCCCACCGGTGGCCGCCGTGGGTGAACACGAACGGGTCGCGCATGACCGCGATGCCGTCGACCTCGGGGGTCTCACCGACGACGATCGGCTCGGACCAGCGGCCCAGGTCGTCGTCGAGCGCCCACCGCAGGCACACGGTGCTCGCGAAGGTGTCGTCCACGACGCCTGAGTACGCCACGGCGGGGCGGTCCAGGCCGGGCACGAAGACGCCTGACCAGCAGCCGAACTCGTCGGGCCCGCCGGTGGTGGGGCCGAAGGCCACGGCGTGCTCGTCCCAGCGGGCCAGGTCGGTGCTGCTCGCGTGGCCCCACTCGATCCGGTCGTGCACCGCGGCGGCGGAGCTGTGCTGGTAGAACACGTGCCAGCGCCCGCCGTGGCGGGTCATCCCGTTGGGGTCGTTGAGCCAGCCGCGGCGGGGTCGCACGTGGTGCCGGGGCAGGGCGGGTTGGGGGACCGTCATGGGGACAGCCTGCCCGAGGACCGGACCCCTGCGCCTCCGCGGTCCGCGGGGGCGACGACGCTGCGGTGGCTTCGCGGGTGCGACACTGTGCGGCAGCGGGCGACCACGCGACGGGGCGGGGCGCCATACGGCCGGGGTCGTCCCGGGGGAGAGGTGCCTCATGGACCTGGTGACAGACGTCGACGTGCTGGTGGTGGGCTCGGGGTTCGGGGGATCGGTGGCGGCGCTGCGCCTGGCCGCCAAGGGCTATCGCGTGGAGGTGCTGGAGGCGGGGCGGCGGTTCGAGGACGAGGACTTCGCCAAGACCAGCTGGGACGTGCGCAACTTCCTGTGGGCACCGCGGCTGGGATGCTTCGGGGTGCAGCGGATCCACCGGCTGCCCGACGTGCTCGTGCTCGCCGGCGCGGGCGTCGGCGGTGGCTCGCTCAACTACGCGTGCACGCTCTACCGCCCGCACGGCCCCTTCTACAGCGACCGCCAGTGGGCGCACATCACCGACTGGGAGAGCGAGTTGTCGCCGCACTACGACGAGGCGACGCGGATGCTCGGGGTCGTCACCAACCCCTGCGACGGGCCGGTGGAGCGGCTGATGCTCGACGTCGCCCGCGAGATGGGGGTCGAGGAGAGCTATCGCAAGACGCCGGTGGGCGTCTACTTCGGCCGGCCGGGGGAGACGGTGGCCGACCCCTACTTCGGGGGCGAGGGGCCGGCGCGGACGGGCTGCACCGAGTGCGGCAGCTGCATGGTCGGCTGCCGGGTCGGCGCCAAGAACACCCTGGTCAAGAACTACCTCGCGCTCGCCGAGCGGCGCGGGGCCGTCATCCGGGACCGGCGGACCGTGACGCGGGTCCGGCCCATCGACCCGTCCCGCCCCGAGCGCGGCTACCGGGTCGAGCACGAGCGCACCGGCGCCTGGGTGGGCCGCGACCGTCGCGAGACGACGGCGACGTATGTCGTGATGGCGGCCGGCGCCTTCGGGACGAGCCGCCTGCTCCACCGGCTGCGGCACACCGGCGACCTGCCGCGGCTGTCACCGGCCCTCGGTCGGCTCACGCGCACCAACTCCGAGATGATCGGCGGGGCCGGCACCCGTCGCGTGCCGGCGGGCATGGACCTGACCAAGGGCGTCGCCATCACCTCGTCCTTCCACCCGGACCAGGACACGCACGTCGAGAACTGCCGCTACGGCGTCGGGTCCAACCTCATGGGTGGGCTGACCGCGCTGCTCGTGCCCGGCGGCGGACGGGTGCCGCGCTTCGTGCGCTACCTCGGCGAGGTGGCTCGCGACCCGCTCGGCGCCGCCCGGTCCCTGTGGCTGCGGCGCTGGAGCGAGCGCACGGTCATCGGCCTGGTGATGCAGAGCCGCGACAACTCGCTGACGACCAGCTATCGGCGCGGGCCGCTCGGCGGGCACTCGATGACGAGCGAGCAGGGGCACGGCGAGCCCAACCCCACCTGGATCCCGGCCGGCCATGCGGCGCTGCGATCCATCGCCCGTCACCTGGAGACGGTGACGGGGATCCCGGCCGACGCGCGGGGCAGCGTCGGCGAGGTCGTCGACATGCCGATGACGGCGCACTACCTCGGGGGCGCCGTGATCTCGGACGACCCTGAGGCGGGTGTGGTCGACCCCTACCAGCGCGTGTGGGGCTACCCGGGCATCTCGGTGCTCGACGGGGCCGCGGTCAGCGCCAACCTCGGCGTCAACCCCTCACTGACGATCACCGCCCAGGCCGAGCGGGCGACCTCGCTGTGGCCCCGCCGCGGCGAGGAGGACCCGCGGCCGGCGCAGGGCGAGGCCTACCGGCG
>NZ_DCYC01000073.1:11814-65323 GCF_002330965.1 Arsenicicoccus sp. UBA2120 | reverse complement strand
CCCGTCTCGCCGGGTGGGAGCGGGTCGGCGGTGCCCGCGCTCGTGTGGCACCCTTGCCGTGGGTCAAGAGCAGCGACCGATCACCTCGAGGAGGTCGCTCGGCACCCGGTTCCGCGCCGGTGCCGCTCGAGGGCAGACCCGGCCGCGCGGCCTCCGCCGACGCGGTCACGCGGGCCTCGATCGAGGTCCACCCGATCGAGGAGGTCGATCCCGTTGCCGGTCACCGTTCCCCGCGCCCTGCCGGCGCGCCGCACGCTCGAGTCCGAGAACGTCTTCGTCATGTCGACCGAGCGCGCCGGCCACCAGGACATCCGCCCGCTGCGTATCGCGATCGTCAACCTCATGCCGACCAAGATCGTCACGGAGACCCAGATCCTGCGGCTGCTGGCCAACTCGCCGCTGCAGGTCGAGATCACCTTCGTGCGGATGTGCTCCCACGAGTCCCGCAACACCTCGACCGAGCACCTCGACACCTTCTACCGCACGTTCGACGAGGTCCGCGACGAGCGCTACGACGGCCTCGTCATCACGGGGGCGCCGGTCGAGAAGCTGCCCTTCGAGGCCGTGGACTACTGGGACGAGCTGTGCGAGATCCTGGACTGGAGCGCCGACCACGTCTACTCCACGATGCACGTCTGCTGGGGCGCCCAGGCGGGGCTCTACCGGCACTACGGCATCGGCAAGATGGAGCTGCCGGACAAGATGTTCGGCGTGTTCGAGCACCGCGTCCTGGACCCGCGCGCCCGCATCGTCAGCGGCTACGACGAGACCTTCACCGCGCCGCACTCCCGGCATACGGGCACGCCCCTGGAGGAGGTGCAGGCGCACCCCAAGCTCCAGGTGCTGGCCACCTCCGAGACCGCGGGGCTCTATCTGGCGCAGTCGCGCGACGGGCGGCAGCTGTTCGTGACCGGTCATCCGGAGTACGAGGCCGACACCCTGTCCCTGGAGTACCACCGCGACGCGTCCAAGGGAGTGCCGATCGACGTCCCCGTGGGCTACTTCCCGGACGACGACCCGACGCAGCCGCCGCGGGTCACCTGGCGCAGCCACGCCTTCCTGCTCTACGCCAACTGGCTCAACTACTACGTCTACCAGCGCACTCCGTACGACCTCGCCGCGATGCGCGGGGCAGCGCGCAGCGCCGACAGCTACGTCATCTGAGCGGGCTCGGCCCCAGGCGCGTCGTCAGGTGCTCCACGGTGCGGCGCAGCGCGTCCTCGGCGGCCTCGTCGCTGCCGCGCCACAGGTGGTCCGCGCCGGGCTCCAGGACCAGCTCGACCTCGACCCCGGCGGCCTCGAGCGCCGCGGCGAGCCGGATGCTCTGGGCGCGGGGGACCAGCCGGTCGGCCTCGCCGTGGACCAGCAGGTATGCCGGAGCGCCGGCGTGCACGTGGGTCACCGCCCCCGCCTCGGCCGCCGCGTCCGGCCGCTCGCTGATGGCGCCACCCAGGAGCAGGGCCTCGCGGCTGTCGGTGGCGGCCGGGTCGGCGCCGAGGTCACCGGGCAGGCCGACCAGGTCGGTGGGGGCGTACCACGCGACGACGGTCGCCACGGCCGACGAGACCCCGGTGACCCCGACGGCGCCCTCGAGCGGCGCGTCCGCGTCGAGCGTCCCGGTCACGCCGAGCGTCCCGGTCACGCCGAGCAGCGCCGCCAGGTGCCCGCCCGCCGACTCGCCCCACGCCCCGATGTGGTCGGGGTCGATCCCGAGCTCGCCGGAGCGGTGCCGCAGCCAGCGCACCGCGGCCTTGGCGTCGTGCAGCTGCGCGGGCCAGGACGCCTCGCCGCTGAGCCGGTAGTCCGCGCTCGCCACCGCGACCCCTGCCGCCGCCACGCGCTCGAAGGGGCTGACGACTCCTGAGAACGCCGGCCCCGCCGATCGGCGGCTGCCGAGGCGCCAGCCGCCGCCGTGCAGGAACACGACGGCCGGGCAGCCCCGCACGTCGGCGATCGCACCAGCACGCGCACCAGCACGTGCACCAGCACGCGCATCAGGCGGTGGGCCGGGCTGCGGCGCAGGGAGATACAGGTCCAGCTCGAGGGGGCGGACGCCGTCGAGCGACGCATAGGGAACGCCCCGCAGCACGCGCACGCCGGCTGCGGTGAGGGTGGCCTCGGGCAGCGGGCCTGCTTCCGCTGCCTGTCCGGAGGGCATCGGGGAGGGCGCGGTCGGCATACGGCTCAGGCCCGGGACCAGTCGAACCCGGGCAGGAAGTCCATGTGGAACTGCTGCGCCGCCGCGCCCATCCGCGGCCCGTCGGGCACGAACGGCGGGGTGTCGGCCGTCGGGTCGTCGACCTTGGTGCCCATGGTCTGGAAGAAGCGCTCGAAGCCGCCGCTGGACACCCCCATGAGGCGGGTGGGCTCCTCGATCCGGTAGGCGTGCTCGGCCCCGGCCGGCACGAACGCGAAGTCACCGGTGCCGAGCACGCGCGAGACCTGGTCGCCGTCGGGCAGCTGCACGTAGAGGCGGATCGCGCCCTCCAGGACGTAGAAGGTCTCGTGGGTCTGGTCGTGCGCGTGCGTCGGGATGATCTCCCCGGGCGGGCAGGTGGAGGTGAAGACCCCGAACTGCCCCTCCGTCTCGTCCCCGCTGAGCAGCACGGAGAAGGTGTCGACGAAGAGCTTGGCGTGCTCGCCCTGCCCGGCCTCGAGGAAGAATGGGTGGGGGCGACCCGGCAGGACCCCCTCCCAGGCGGGGCGGCCGGAGGGATCGGCGAGGTACTCGAAGGTCATGAGGGGCTCCGCTCGTCACGGCGCCGGCGTCGCGGCGCGGGGGTGCGCTCACCCTAGTGCGACCCGCGTCGTCGTGCCGGGTGGTCTGACGGGAGGGGCTGCGGGGGTATGACGAGAGCCCGGGGCCACCCGGGGTCGCCATCAGGCGGCCGTCGAGCGGCCCACCGAGAAGTAGTGCGAGAGAACGGAGCACGCCATGTCCGAGCAGCGACCCGAGGACCAGCGCCTCACCGGCGACGACGCCGAGCAGGCCACCGGCGGCAGCGACGGGACCACGAGCCTCGACGAGCTCAACGACGCGGGCGCGGGTGCCGGCGCCGACAAGGAGGGCTCGACCTTCGAGCCGGAGGAAGACGACTGACCCGCTCCACCCGCTCCACCCGGCCGTTGGGCCACCCTGACGGGCGGCGTCAGCCCTTGTCGGCGCCGCTCGTCAGGCCCTCGGTGAGCCAGCGCTCCGCGATGCCGTAGAGCACGATCACGGGGATCGTCAGCAGGACCGACCCGGCCATGAGCACCGTCTTGGGCACCTCGACGCCGTTGGAGAGCTGGGACAGGCCGAGCGAGACGGTCCACAGGTCCCGCTTGGCGGCGAGGAACAGCAGGGCGAAGAGGAACTCGTTCCACGCGATCATGAAGATGTAGAGCCCGGTCGACATGATCGACGGCATGGCGAGGGGGAGCACGACCTTGGTGATGGTCTGGAAGCGGTTGGCCCCGTCCAGGGTCGCCGCCTCCTCGATGGTCGCCGGGATGGTCTCGAAGTAGTTGCGCAGCATGTAGATCGACACCGGGACGGTCTGGGCGACGTAGACGAGCATCAGGCCCGGGAGCGACTGGTAGAGGCCGAGCTTGGCGAACGCGATGACCAGCGGGATCGCCAGGACGATCGACGGGAACAGGTAGACCGACAGGAACAGCGCGCCCACCTGGCGGCGACCCTTGAAGGCGAGGCGGCTGACGGCATACGCGCCGGGGATCGCCACGACCAGGGTGAGGGCCACGGTCACGAGGGACACGACCGCCGAGTTGCGCATGAGCTGCGCGAAGCCCTGGCCCTCCTCCTCGACGGGCGCGAGGACGTTGGTGTAGGTCTCGGTCGTGACCGTCGACCACTCCGGCAGGAGCCGGCCGGGTTTCTGCAGCAGGGAGTCGATGGGCGTGAAGCTCAGCATCACCATGTAGTAGAAGGGGAACACGGTGATGACCAGCAGGAACGCGATGGTCAGCCAGCGCAGGACGCGCAGGACCGAGGTCTCGACGGCGTAGCGGTTCATGTCAGTCCTCCTGTCCCTCGTGCCGGGCCATGAAGCGCAGGTAGACGATCAGGAAGACCGCCATCACCAGGGACAGCACGACGGCCTGGGCGGCCGCCCCGCCGGCGTCGAAGCGCCCGGTGAGGTAGTCGTAGACCCGGACCGCGGCGATGTCCGTGCCCGCGGTGCCGCCCGTGAGCAGGTAGACGTCGTCGAACTTGTTGAAGGTCATGATGACCCGCAGCACGGACAGCAGGGCGATGACCGACATGAGCTGCGGCAGCAGCACGTGCCAGAAGTGCTGCGTGGGGGTGGCCCCGTCCACGAGCGCCGCCTCGTCGATCTCGCGCGGCACCGCCGTGAGCCGCGCCATGATGAACATGAACGCGAACGGGAAGTAGCGCCAGATCTCGAACGCGATCACCGTCACCAGCGCGAACGGCTCCCGGCCGAGGAAGTCGAGCGGCCCGTCCCACCCGAGCAGCTTCTGCCCGTAGACGTTGACGATGCCGTACTGCGTGTCCAGCATCATCTGCCACACGAACGCGACGGCGACGACGGGGGCGACGTACGGCAGGAGCATGAGAGCGCGGACGACGCCGCGCCCGGGGAACCGGTTGCGCAGCGCCAGCGCGGCGATCAGCCCCAGGACGATCGACCCGGCGGTCGATCCGACGGAGTAGACGACCGTCGTCCACATCGACTCCAGGAAGCCCGCGCTGGTGAGGACGCGTCGGAAGTTCTCCAGCGTGTAGGGCCCGTCGATGCCGGCGCGCCGGATCTGCAGGAAGGACAGCTTCTGGAAGGCGAGGACGACGTTCCACAGCACCGGGATGACGACGATCGCCACGACCACGATCACGGTGGGGGACACGAGGAGCCAGCCGTCGCGGTTGTCGCGACGGGCGGCCGACCAGCGCCGGCCCGCCCGTCCGGAGGGACCGGGTGCGGGCGTGGGCGTCGGCGTGGCGGCGGAGGTGCTCATCAGTTGAGGTCCTTCCTGATGTCGTCCACCGCGGTGGCGGCCTGCTCGGCGGCCTGACGGGCGTCGAGGCTGCCGGACGCGATGCCGGCCACGGCCTTGGGGATCGGCAGCTCGGAGGTGACCGCTCCCAGGAGGATGCCCCGGCCCTGGGCGATGCCCCACCGGTCGATGGTGCTCGCCGAGCTGCGGATGGAGGCCAGCACGTCGGGGGGATAGACCTCGGCCAGCGGCTTCTTGGTGTCGACCCCGGCGGGGAGCTTCGCCCAGGCGTCGACGTACGCCGTGGAGCCCTTGGTGGGGCCGGGTCGGGTCGGGAACTTGCCCTCGGGCGCCACGCCCAGCCAGGCCTGGTAGCCGTCGGTCATGACGTGCTCGATCAGCCGGCCGCCCTGGTCGACGTCCGAGCCGCGCATGAGCGCCCAGCCCGCCACCTCGCCGAACGAGCCCTTGCCGGTGCCGTCCGGGCCGCGGACCGCCGTCACGACGCCGCTGTTGCGCGCGAGGAAGGTCGGGTCGTCCTTGCACTCGGGGCACGTGGGCAGGGCGTCCTCGCGCAGGCCCGCCATCTCGTCCAGCAGGTAGGCCGACCACAGGACCATGGCGGACTCGCCGGCGAAGTAGGACGCCCGGGTCGTGTCGACGTCCTGCTTGGTCTGCGGGGAGTAGTTGCGGACCAGGTCGGCGTAGAGGTCCCACGTGCGCTGGCAGCGCTGGTCGCCCAGGGTCACCGCGCCGGCGTCGTCGACCAGCTGGCAGGAGTTGCCGAGCGCCAGCGTCTCGAAGCTCTGTGAGGTGAACGGGTCGGCCGGGTCGGTGGCCAGGGTGATGCCCTTCTTGCCCTCGGCGGTCAGGGCCTTGGCGGCGGCCGTCAGGTCGGCATACGTCGTGGGGGGCTTGAGCCCCTTGGCCTTGAAGAGGTCCTTGCGGTAGACGAGGATCTGCGACCACGAGTCCGAGGGGACCGCGAGGACCTTGCCGTCCTGCGTCTCCAGGTCCAGCATCGCCGGGCTGAAGGTGTCGCGGCCCAGCCGGTCCACGACCTTGGTCGTCGCGTCCCGGTCCACGAGCCCGAACTGGTCGATCTGGCGCACCGACCCGAGCCCGAGCGAGGCCACGACGTCGGGCAGGGTGCCGGACTGCGCGGCGCTCGCGATCAGCTGGGGGAACTGCGCCTCGTCGATGCCCACCAGCTCGGTCTGGATGCCGGTCTTGGTGGTGAAGGCCTCCATGATCTTGCGCTGGGCCCCCATACGGTCCGGCTGGGAGTCCAGCGTCCACACGGTGAGGCGACCGTCCTTGACCCCCAGGGGGGCGTTGGGGTCGCCCCCGTCGCCGCACGCGGCGAGAGCGAGACAGGTGACGCTCGCGGTGATCGCGGCGGTCATCCTCCTGACGAGCCTGTGCGGCGTCATCGCCACTCCCTCGCTGGTGGGGGTCGGATCGGGACCTGCGTCATTGAAGCACCGGTGAGGAACCTTCGACGGGTTCGTCACCCGATCGATTCATTCGAGCCGGGGCGGTGGGGCTCGTCAGGGCGCCGTCGGCCTGCGACGCTGGGGGCATGCGACAGGGGTGGGAGCATGACCATGGGGCACGGCTGCGGACCCGCGCGGCGCTGGGGCTGCGCGAGCGGATCGCCGGCACGGACGCGGACCGTCGGGCCGACCAGATCTGGGGGGAGGTGGGGGAGCGGTGGTTCGGACCCGACGACGCGATCTGGCAGGTCCACGCCGACACCAGCATGTTCAGCGGCGGGCTGCGCGCCCTGCTGCTGCAGTCCCTCCACCCCTCGGCCATGGCCGGGGTGGCCGAGCACAGCGGCTACAAGGGCGACCCGTGGGGTCGGCTGCAGCGGACCAGTCACTACATCGCCATCACGACCTATGGCACGGTCCGGCACGCCGAGGCCACCATCGGGGCGATCCGCCACCTGCACGGACGCGTCGTCGGGACGGCCCCCGACGGCCGGCCGTATGCCGCGAACGACCCCCACCTGCTGCGGTGGGTGCACGCCGCGGAGGCCGAGAGCTTCCTCGCCACGCACCAGGCGTTCGGCGCCCGGCCGCTTACGCGGGAGCAGCTCGACGAGTACGTCGCCCAGACGGCGCAGGTCTCCTCGCGGCTCGGCGTCGACCTGGCGGCCCTGCCCCAGACGTATGACGAGCTGATGCAGACCATCGAGTCCTACCGTGCGGAGCTGGTGACGACCCCGGCCGCGACCGAGGCGGCGCGCTTCCTGCTGCTGACGCCGCCGATCGACCGCGTGGCCCGGCTGGGCTACTGGACCCTCGCCGCGGGGGCGATCTCGACGCTGCCGCCGTGGTCGCGACGGATGCTCGGGCTCTCCGTCCTCCCGGACCAGATGACGGCGGGGCTCGACCGGGCCGTGGGCCGTCCGCTGGGGCGCGCCGCCACCGCCACCACCCGGTGGCTGATGTCGGACCCGGCCGTCGCCAACGAGTCACGGTCGCGTGCTGCCCTCGCCGCGGGTCAGCGGCCAGAGGCGAAATCCCCCACGGGACAAGTACACCCGTCTGGCGCTACCCCCAGCCAGGGTGCAGGGGCAGGATCGGACAATCCCCCCTAATCGGGCGGTCCCCACCCCCATCCCCGCAGGAGCCCATCGTGACCACACAACGTCGTGTCCTGGCCGCCGCTCTCGGTGCCTCGACGGTCCTGGCCGGACTCGCCGCAGCCACCCCCGCCTCCGCCGACCAGGACGGACCCGCTCGCTCGGTCCTGGTGCTCGCCGAGAACGGCGCTCAGGACGGTGCCGTCCGCGCCGCCATCACCCGCGCCGGAGGCACCGTGACCTCCGTCGACTCGGCCATCGGCCTCTACTCCGTCACCACCACCAAGACCCGTTTCACCGCCGACGTGCGCGACTCCACAGCGGTGGACACCGCGGCCGCCGACCGCGTCGTCGGCTTCAGCCGCAAGCCGGCCAAGGCCTCCACGTCGGACATCGAGCGGCTGCGCGCCGAGCGTGCCCAGGGTCGCGGCAAGAAGGCCCCGGCACCCAACGTCAACACCAACGGCGAGCCGCTCGCTCCCCTGCAGTGGGACATGCGGATGATCCACACCGCGGAGGCGCACCGCATCGCCACCGGTCGCGGCGTCCGCGTCGGCGTGATCGACACCGGCGTCGACGCGTCCCACCCGGACATCCGCCCCAACTTCGACTTCGCCCTGTCGCGCAACTTCACCCGCGACATGCCCGACATCGACGGCGCCTGCTCGACCGACCCTGACGGCTCCTGCGACGACCCGGCCACCGTCGACGAGGGCGGCCACGGCACCCACGTCGCCAGCACGATCGCCTCCCCGGTCAACGGCCAGGGCATCGCCGGCGTCGCTCCCGAGGCCAGCATCGTCAACCTGCGGGCCGGGCAGGACTCGGGCTACTTCTTCCTCGAGCCGACGGTCAAGGCGCTGACCTACGCCGGCAACAACGGCATCGACGTGGTCAACATGAGCTACTACATCGACCCGTGGGCGTTCAACTGCGCCAACAACCCGGCCGACTCCGCCGAGGAGCAGGCCCAGCAGCGTCTGACGATCGAGGCCACCAACCGAGCCCTGCGCTACGCCCGCGGCAAGGGCGTCACGCTGATCGCCGCCGCCGGCAACTCCGCCACCGACCTGGACAACCCCACGGTGGACGACTCCTCCCCGGACTACCCGGAGGGCGCGGCCAAGACGCGCCAGATCGACAACTCCTGCCTCGACCTGCCGACCGAGGGTGACCACGTCCTCACCGTCACGTCCGTGGGGCCGACCACGCGCAAGGCCTACTACTCCAGCTATGGCCTCAAGTCCGTGGACGTCGCGGCTCCCGGCGGCGACATCCGCGACTACTACGGCACACCTCAGTACCGCAAGCCCGGCAACGTCATCCTCGCCGCCATGCCCAAGGCCGTCGGCATCGCCGAGGGCGACATCGACCCGGTGACGGGCGAGCCCACCAACGACTTCGTCATCAAGCAGGGCGACGGCTACTACACCTACCTGCAGGGCACCTCGATGGCCGCGCCGCACGCCACCGGCGTCGCCGCGCTCATCGTCGACCGTTGGGGACACCGTGACCCGCGCCAGGGCGGCAAGGCGCTGACCCCCAACCAGACCGAGAAGATCCTGATGCGCACCGCCACCGACCACGCCTGCCCGAACCCGGCCACCATGGTCTACCCCGGCGTCTCCGCCGCCTACACGGCGACCTGCACGGGCACCACCGAGTTCAACAGCTTCTACGGCGACGGCATCGTGGACGCCCTGAAGGCGGTCACCAAGAAGCACTGACCCGCTGAGCTGCACGACTGAGCTGCACGGACGTGGGCGCCCGTCTCCCGGATCCCGGGGGGCGGGCGCCCACGCCGTGATGGGCGGCCAGGTGGCGTGGCTGGGATGATGGGAGGCATGCCCGAGACGACACCGCCGTCCCTCCGCCCCGCCACCCTGCCCGTCGAGGGACTGCCTCCCGGCTGGACGCTGCGGGTCCCCGACGAGCGCGACGTCCAACGGCTCGCCTGGCTGCGCGCCGCCGTCACGGACCGGGCGGTCCCCGGCGCGACGGCGGACGTCCGCACCGTGCTGCACGAGATCACCGGCGTCGCCTCCTGGACGCGGCGGCAGGCGGTGGCCGTCGACCCAGCAGGCGTGGTCCGAGGCTGGGCAGCGGCCCACGACCGAGCCGCCGGTCGCGTCCTCGCGCACGTCACGGTCGAGCCGGGCCTGGACGAGCAATTCGGCGCGGGCGCCGAGGGCAACGAGGGCGTCGAGCCCCAGGACGCCAAGGACATCGAGGGTGCGGTGGCCCGCGCCCTGCTCGACCGCGTCGAGGAGGCGGCCCGCGCGATCGCCCACCTGCGACGCCTGGGCTCCACCCAGATCGACATGGGCTCGTATGCCGGTGACGAGCGCCAGGCGGGGTGGCTGCGAGGCGCCGGCTTCCGGCATACGCGCACCTGGCTGCAGATGACCCGGCCGGTCGACCCCGAGGCCGACCACCCGGCCACCCTCCCCGTCCCCCGGGACGGGGTCAGGGTGAGGCGAGTCCGGCTGCACACCAACGGACTTCCCGTCGCCGAGGACATCCAGATCATCCACGAGATGCTGGAGGAGTCCTTCGCGGACCACTTCAACAGCTATCGCGAGAGCTTCCCCGAGTTCGTGCAGCGCCTGCAGGAGGACCCCGGTCACCGCTGGGACTCGTGGTGGCTGGCCGAGGTGCGCGACGACAGGGAGGGCGGGGCAGGCTGGCTGCCAGGCGGCGCCCTCGTCGGCACGGTGGTCGCCCCGGACCGGGACGGCGTGCAGGGCAGCTACGTCGACTACATCGGCGTGCACCGCCGGGCTCGCGGCCGCGGCGTGGCCAAGGCGTTGCTGCGCACGGTGATCGGCGACGCGGCGCTGCAGGGCCGCAACCGGGTCGGGCTCGAGGTCGACGACGACTCGCCCACCGGCGCGGACGCGCTCTATCGCTCACTGGGCTGGGAGACCGCCTATCGCACCTGCTCCTGGCACCGCGACGTCGACGCGGGCGAGCACCGCTGAGCCAGCGGGCGGCTCAGCGGTGTGCCGGTCGGTCAGCCGATCTGTTCAGTCGGTGAGGCCCATCCCGCGTCGTCCGACCTCGGAGAGCTCGTCCTCGCGGAAGCGGTCCGGCCAGCTCGACTCGTAGTGCTCCTCCGGGAAGTCGTAGGGCGACTCGCCGGCGCGGAAGGCCTTGCGGACGTGGTCGGCGTAGGCCTCGTTCTTGGCGCACCACGGCGCGGCCGGGATGTACATCACATTGCCCCAACCCTGCTGGTCCTCGACCGGCTCGACCCCGTGGATCATGTCGCAGTGCCACCACACGGAGTCCCCGGGCGCCACGTCGGGGATGCCGGCGGTGGCCTCCAGGAGGAGCGGGTGCCACCGCTCGTTGGCGGGGAAGACCTGGTTGACCGTGACGTCGCACATCGAGTCGTCGGGCACGTCCGGCAGCAGCGGGCGCAGCATGAGATAGGCCATCGCGTGCGGGATCGGGACGGTGTAGAGCACGCCCTGGTCGTGGCGCATCTCGGACAGCGCCGTCCAGCCCTGGAAGGTCCGGAAGGCCGAGCACATGGTCGATCCCGGGTACTGCGCCGCCTCGGTGCGGTAGGCCGCGTCCCAGGGGTCGTAGGCCTCGGGCCAGCCGTCGAACAGGTGGCGGAAGTGGCGCTGGTAGCCCTCGCTCATCCACAGGTCCAGGGTGCCGGGGTCGAGGTGCGCGCCCAGGCCCTGGCTTGAGGCGCCCGGCGGGCGGCGCCGGATGCGGTCGGGATAGAGCGAGTCGCGACCCGGGTCGAACCAGCTGCGGCCCTCGGACTCGTGCCGCCACAGCCCGTTGAGGAAGGCCTGCACGCGGGCCATCCGCGGGTGCTGCCGGGCCTCCATCTGGGGGTGCGACCAGTAGACGGGGTAGATCTCGGGCTTGGACCCCACCGTCCCGAAGAAGTCGTCGCCGGGGCCGCGGTAGTCCTCGAAGAACCGGTTGCGGTCGACGTAGTCCACGACCTCGCGGTCCCATGCCTCGGCCTGCTCGCGGGGGAAGTGGCCGCGGACGATCGCGCAGCCGCGGCGCCGCAGGAGCGCGAGCTGGTCGTCCGGGACCGTGCCGGCCTCGATGTCCGCGTAGGCGATCTCGGGCCAGACCGGTCGACCCGCCTCCCGGTCGGCGCGGATCGCCTCGACCTCCTCGCGGACCTTGGCCTCGACGACGGCGAAGACCTCCTCGACCGTGCGGCCGCTGGCGGCGATCCGGGCGCGGAGCGCGGCCTTGACCTCGCGGATGGCCGCGGGCAGGTCCTCGGGGGTGGTCTCCCAGTGGGGGAGGGCGGGCAGGTCGGTGACCGTCATGAGCATCTCCATCGACTTCGTTTGGGCTCCTTACCAAAAGAGTGGCACGGCATCTGCTATTTTGCAAGGGTTCCTAACTAACCGCGTCGGGCAACGGTCCGCGCGAGAGACGAGGGCCGTATGACGACGACCGACGCCCCGACGGGCCTGGGCCTCGTGCGCGGGGCCACCGACCGGCTCGTGCTCGAGTCCGTCATCGACCTCGGGCGCCGGACCCGCGCCGAGATCGCGCAGGCCACAGGCGTGTCCAAGCCCACCGTCTCGGAGTCGGTCCGCCGGCTGGGCGAGCTCGGCGTGCTCTGCGAGGCCGGGCGGCAGGAGGGCTCGCGGGGGAGGGCGGGCACCTACTACGAGCTCTCCGCGGGGGCCGGGCTGGCCGTGGCCCTGCACGCCGGACCGCACCTCGTGGTCGGCGAGTCCCTCGACGTGCGAGGCGATCTCGTGAGGCGGGTCGAGCGGCCGGTGGGGCTGACCGTCACCGCCGACGAGCTCCTGGCCGAGCTGGCCGCCGTGCTGGGCGACCTGGTCGACGGCGGCTCGCCTGCCGAGGCGTCCATCGCCGTCTCGGTGGCCGACCCGGTGGAGCACCGCACCGGGCGGCTCGTCCACCTGCAGGGGTCGCCGTTCGTGCTGGGCGAGGCGTGCGTGCGTGATGTCGTCGGCGAGGCCGCCGAGATCGACAACGACGTGCACTGGGCCGCCGTCGCCGAGCTGGCTCACGGTCGGCGCCGCGGTGACCTCGTGGACACCTTCCTGCAGCTCCACCTCGGGTCGGGGATCGGCGGGGCCCTCGTGGCGGACGGCCGCCTCGTCCGGGGGGCGCGGGGGCTGGCCGGGGAGGCGGCCTACGTGACGACGCGGGTGGGAGGGAGGGGGTCTGCCCGGCCCGCTGCCAGGCTGCTCGACGTGCTGGTCGACGAGGGCCTCACCGTGGACGGGGGCACGGTGGTCGACGTGGCGGCCATGGGGTCGCTCCTGCGGCGAGCGCCCCTGCGGGGCAAAGGAGCTCGCGTCGTCGAGGCTGTCGGCGGTGTGCTCTGCTCCGCGATCGCGCTCCTCGACCCTGGCCGCGTCGTCCTGAGCGGTCCGTGGGGTCGGGAACCGGCCCTTGCCGACGCGCTCGACGCGCACCTGCGACGGGAGGCGGTCGTCCCCGTCGAGCTCGTGGTGAGCGCCACCGGGCCGGAGGCGCCGCTCGACGGCGCCCGGCAGCGGGCCGTGGAGCTGGCGCGCGCGGGTCTGCTCTCGCGCGTGTCCTGAGGCGTCGTGCGGGCGTCGTGGACAGTCGTATGCCGGACGCCTCCCGCACCCCAGCCGTGAGCACTGACACGATGGCGCCATGAAGGCCCTGCTGCTCGAGAACGTCCACCCCCTCGCCACGACCATCCTGACCGAGGCGGGCATCGAGGTCGACCACCGTCCCGGAGCCCTGGACGAGGCCGAGCTCGTCGAGGCGCTGCGCGGGGTGCAGCTGCTCGGCATACGGTCCAAGACCGAGGTGACCCCCGCGGTCGTCGAGGCCGCGGACGACCTGCTGGCCATCGGCGCCTTCTGCATCGGCACCAACCAGATCGCGCTGGCCCCGGCCGCCGAGCGCGGCATCCCGGCGTTCAACGCGCCGTACTCCAACACCCGGTCGGTGGTCGAGCTCGCGCTCGCCGAGATCATCGTCATGGCGCGCCGGCTCACCGAGAAGGACAAGGCGCTGCACGAGGGCGTGTGGCGCAAGGACGCCAAGGGCTCGCACGAGATCCGCGGGCGACGCCTCGGCATCGTCGGCTACGGCAACATCGGCTCGCAGCTGTCCGTGGTCGCCGAGATGCTCGGCATGGAGGTCTACTTCTACGACATCCAGGACCGCCTCGCGCTGGGCAACGCCCGCCGGTGCAGCAGCCTGGAGGAGCTGCTCGACATCGCGGAGGCCGTGACCCTGCACGTCGACGGGCGCGACGGCAACGCGGGCTTCTTCGGCCGCGAGCAGTTCGAGCGCATGCGTCCCCGGTCGCTCTTCCTCAACCTCTCGCGCGGCTTCCTCGTGGACTACGAGGCGCTGCGGGACAGCCTGCAGTCGGGGCACATCGCCGGCGCCTCCGTCGACGTGTTCCCCGTCGAGCCCAAGAAGTCCGGCGATCCGTTCAGCTCGCCCCTGCAGGGCATGCCCAACACGGTGCTCACGCCCCACGTCGGCGGGTCCACCGAGGAGGCGCAGGAGGACATCGGCCGGTTCGTGGCGGGCAAGCTGCGGGACTTCGTGGCCTACGGCACGACCACCCTGTCGGTCAACCTGCCGGCGCTCACCCTGCAGCACGTCCCCGGGGACCACCGCCTCACGCACTTCCACACCAACACCCCCGGCGTCCTGGCCAAGGTCAACCAGATCCTGGCCTCGCACGGCGTCAACATCGGCGGCCAGCTCCTCGGCACGCAGGGCCACGTGGGCTATGTCGTCACCGACGTGGACTCGCCCCTCAACGAGGGCGCCCTCGCCGAGCTGCACGACCTGCCGGAGACCATCCGGCTGCGCGTCGTCGACTGACCTCGTCAGACGTCGCGGCGCGCCGTGTCAGACTTGGCGCACCCGCGGCACCGACGCAGGCGGGCCGGCAGCACCACCGTGAGCAGGAGACGTGCATGACCCAGCTGTTCCGCCGACGCGCGATCGTCGCCGTCGCCACCGCGAGCGTCCTCGCCCTGTCGGCGTGCAACGCCGGCTCCTCCACGACGGGCTCGAGCGGCAGCGCCTCCGGCCAGGCCGGCGCGGGCAGCAAGGACGTCGCCATCGGTCTGGTGCTCGAGCCCACGAGCATGGACTTCACGAAGTCGGACGGGGCGGCCATCGCGCAGGCGCTGCTCGGCAACGTCTACGAGGGCCTGGTCAAGGTCGACGAGAAGGGCGCTGTCCAGCCGGCGCTCGCCAAGAGCTGGACCATCAGCCCCGACCGCAAGACGTACACCTTCGACCTCGTGGAGGGGGCGAAGTTCAGCAACGGCGCCCCGCTCACCGCCGACGACGTGGTGTTCTCGATCAACCGGGTCAAGTCCGACTGGGCCGTCTCGGTCAAGAAGTCCATGGACGTCGTGAGCGAGGCCAAGGCCGTGTCGCCGACCAAGGTGCAGGTCACGCTCGCCCGCCCCAGCAACTCCTGGCTCTACGCGATGACCACCCGCATCGGCGCGGTCTTCAGCCGCACCGGGGTCGCGGACCTCGCGACCAAGCCTGTCGGCACCGGCCCCTACACCCTGGGCGAGTGGCGGCGCGGCGACTCGATCGTGCTGCGCCGCAACGACTCCTACCACGGCGCCAAGCCCTACTTCGAGCGGGTGACCCTGCGCTACATCAAGGACGCGGCGGCGCTGAGCAACGCGCTGCTGTCGGGGACCATCGACGTCATCGGCACGGTCCAGTCGCCGGAGTCCCTGCAGCAGTTCACGTCCAACGACAAGTACAAGGTGATCGAGGGCACGACCAACGGCGAGGTCATGCTCACGATGAACAGCTCACGCCCCCTGCTCAAGGACAAGGCCGTCCGTCAGGCCATCCGCCAGGCCATCGACCACAAGTCCCTCCTGCAGACCTGCTGGGCCGGTCACGGCACGCTCCTCGGGGCCATGGTCCCGCCGACCGACCCGTGGTACGAAGACCTCACGGGCGTCGCGCCGTTCGACCGCGCCAAGGCGACCCAGGCCCTCAAGGACACCGGCGCGGCCGGCAAGACGCTGCGGCTGCGGCTGCCCGCCGCGCCCTACGCCACGACCTGCGGCCAGGTGGTCAAGTCCGACCTCGAGCAGGCCGGGCTCAAGGTCTCGATCGACCAGGTGGACTTCCCGACCTGGCTCAGCGACGTGTTCAAGGGCGCGGACTACGACCTGACGATCGTCGCCCACGTCGAGCCGCGCGACATCGGGCGCATGTTCGGCAACCCGGACTACTACACGAAGTACGACAACAAGGCGGTCCAGGCCGAGCTCGCCGCGGCCGACGCCGGCACCGAGGCCCAGCAGGTCGAGCACATGAAGAAGGTCGCGCGCCTCACCGCCGAGGACGCCGCGTCGGACGTGCTCTTCCTCATGCCCAACCTCGTCGTCGCCGACAAGGACATCACCGGCCTGCCGACCAACGCGGTCGGCGAGACCCTCGACCTCGCGCACCTGTCGCGGTCCTGACCTCCGACCCCGACCCCCAGCCCATGCTCCTCGGACTGCTGCGCCGCGTCGGGACCTTCCTGGTGTCGCTGCTGGTCAGCAGCGTCCTCGTCTTCGGCTTCATGGTGCTGCTGCCGGGTGACCCCGCACGGGTGGCCCTCGGCACCAACGCGACCGAGGAGGCCGTGACCGCGCTTCGGCACGAGTTCGGGCTCGACCGGCCGCTGGTCGTGCAGTATGCCGAGTGGTTGCGGGGCCTCGTGACCGGCGACCTGGGCCAGTCCTACGTGTCCCGCGCCGACATCGCCCCGCAGGTCGCCGACCGCCTCCAGGTGTCCCTGCTGCTCGTCCTCGCCGCGATGGTGGTGGCCGTGCTGGTCGCCATACCGCTCGGCACGTTGACCGCGCTGCACCACCGACGACCCGCCGGGGTCGTGCTGGCGGCGCTGTCCCAGGTGGGGGTGGCCGTGCCGGCGTTCCTCGTGGGCGTGCTGCTCATCAGCCATTTCTCCGTGCAGCTGCGCTGGCTGCCCGCCAACGGGTGGACGCCGCCCGCGCAGGACCCCGCGATGTTCGTCAAGCAGCTGATCCTGCCCGCCCTCTCTCTGGGCATCGTGCAGGCCGCGGTGCTGGCGCGCTACGTGCGGTCCGCCATCCTCGACGTGCTGCACGAGGACTACCTGCGCACGGCCCGCGCCAAGGGGCTGCGTCCCGGGCCCGCGCTCGTGCGGCACGGCCTGCGCAACGCTTCGGTCCCCGTGATGACCGTCCTCGGCCTGCAGCTGGCGACGACGCTCATCGGGGCGGTCGTCGTGGAGCGGGTGTTCGTCATACCTGGGCTCGGGTCGCTGCTGCTGGACAGCGTCGGCAACCGCGACCTCGTCGTGGTCCAGGACGTCGTCATGGTGCTGGTCGTGGCGGTCCTGCTGATCAACCTGCTGGTCGACGTGCTCTACCTGGTGCTCGACCCCCGCCTGCGGACGGGGGCGCGATGAGCAGCCGGACCCCCGCATCCTCCGCCGCCCGTGGTCGTCGTCGGGTCGACGCGTCGCTGGTCGTCGGCACCGTCCTGGTCGGGCTGGTCGTCGTGACGGCGCTGGTCAGCTTCGTCTGGACCCCGCACCCGCCCGGCCTCACCGACGGGTCCGTGGCGCTGCGCGGCCCGATGGCCGGCTATCCGCTCGGCACCGACCGGCTGGGCCAGGACGAGCTGTCGCGGCTGATGGTGGGCGCACGCACCACCTTGCTGGTGGGCATCGTCGCGGTCGGGCTGGCCGCCGTCGTGGGGGTGCCGCTCGGCGTGCTCGCGGGCATGCGCGGCGGCCTGGTGGGCCGGCTGGTGATGCGGGCCAACGACCTGCTGCTGGCGTTCCCCGCGCTCCTGCTGGCGATCATGCTGGCGGCCGTGCGCGGCGGCTCGACCACGGTGGCGATGGTCGCGATCGGCATCGCGTCGATCCCCACCTTCGCGCGGGTGACGCGCTCGGGTGTGCTGTCGATCATGCAGCGCGAGTACGTCATGGCCGCCCGGTCCGCCGGCCGCACCCCCCTCGGGATCGCGGTGCACCACGTGCTGCCCGGCGTCGCCAACCTCGTCATCGTGCAGTCGTCCGTGGCCTTCGGCATGGCGATCCTCGCCGAGGCCGGCCTGTCCTACCTCGGGGTCGGGACGCCGCCCGACGTGCCGAGCTGGGGGCGCATGCTCTACGACAGCCAGGCCACCTTGTGGCAGACGCCCCGCCTCGCCTGGATCCCCGGGCTCGCCATCGCCCTCGCGGTCCTCGGCTTCAACCTGCTGGGCGACGGCCTGCGCGACCTGCTCGACCCCACGCTGGAGGACCGCCGATGAGCGGCAACGTGCTCGAGATCAGCGGGCTCGCCATCGACGCGGGGGACACCCGCCTGCTCGAGGACGTGTCGCTGACGATCGCACCGGGGGAGCGGGTGGGGCTGATCGGCGAGTCGGGCTCTGGCAAGTCGATCACCTCGCTGGCCATCATGGGCCTGCTGCCCCGCACCCTGCGGGCGAGCGGGTCGATCCGGCTCGCGGGCGTGCGGCATGACGTCGTGGGCGCGTCCGAGGAGGAGCTGTCGGCGGTCCGGGGCCGGGACGTCGCCATGGTCTTCCAGGAGCCGCTCACCGCCCTCAACCCCACGATGCGCGTCGGTGACCAGGTGGCCGAGGCCATGACCATCCACGGGACCCAGCCGTCGCGGGCGGCGGCCCGGGCCCGGGCCGCCGAGCTGCTCGAGGCCGTCCGGCTGCCTGATCCCGCGGACCTCGCCCGGGCCTATCCCCACCAGCTGTCCGGCGGCCAGCGCCAGCGGGTGGTCCTCGCCATCGCCCTGGCCAACGACCCCGCCCTGCTCATCTGCGACGAGCCCACGACCGCGCTCGACGTGACGGTGCAGGCGGAGGTGCTCGACCTCGTCGTGCGCGGCGTCGAGTCCCGTGACGCGGCGCTGCTGTTCATCACCCACGACCTGGCCGTCGTCGCGACCGTGTGCGAGTCCGTCGCCGTGATGTACGGCGGTCGCATCGTCGAGGCCGGCCCCGTCGAGCAGGTGTTCCGGCACCCGCGTCACCGCTACACCCAGGGTCTGCTCGCGGCGTCCGACCTCGCGGTCGATCCCGCCACCGGGCGGCTGCGGACCATCGCCGGGTCCGTGCCGCCCGCCGGAGAGCTCCCCGAGGGCTGCGTGTTCCGCACCCGCTGCTGGAAGGCCACGGACGCGTGCCGGGTCACGCCGCCGTGGACGACCGAGCCCGGCCCGCTGGGGGAGCGGGGCTTCGCCTGCCACCACCCCGCGCAGACGGAGATGTTCGTATGACGACCCCGGCCATCGCGGTGCACGACGTCACGCGGGACTACCCCCGGCCGCGTCGCCGGCTGCTCGAGCCCGCCCCCGTCGTCCGGGCGCTGCGCGGCGTGAGCCTGGAGGTCGCGCCGGGCGAGAAGCTGGGCGTCGTGGGGGAGTCCGGATCGGGCAAGTCCACGCTGCTCCGCATCGTCGCCGGGCTCGACCGGGCCACGAGCGGCACCGTGGCCGTCGACGGGCGGGACGTCACGCGGGCGTCCGACCGTGAGCTGGCGTGGCTGCGGCACCGCCTGCAGGTGGTCTTCCAGGACCCGATGAGCTCGCTCGACCCGCGCCACCGGGTCGGGACCATCGTCGCCGAGCCGCTGCACGCGCTGGGGCTCGCGCGGACGGTCGACGTCGACGCGCGGGTCGGCGAGCTGCTGTCGTCGGTGGGGCTCTCGCCCGACGCCGCGCGGCGCTATCCCCACCAGTTCTCGGGAGGGCAGCGGCAACGCATCGCGATCGCGCGGGCGCTGGCGCCGTCGCCGGGGATCCTGCTGGCCGACGAACCGGTCTCTGCCCTCGACGTCTCGGTGCGCGCGCAGGTGCTGGGGGTCATCGACGACCTGGTCCGCGAGCTGTCGCTGACCCTGGTGTTCGTGTCGCACGACCTGTCCGTGGTGCGGCACGTGTGCGACCGGGTCGCGGTGATGCACGAGGGGCAGGTCGTCGAGAGCGGGCCGACGGCGCAGGTCTACGACGACCCGCAGCACGCCTACACCCAGCGCCTCGTCGCGGCCGTGCCGTCGGTGCGCCGCGCCCTCGCCGGCGTGACCGCCGCGGACCTCGCCGCCGGCAGACCTGCCTGAGGTAGTGACATCGACCTGGCGTGCCAACCCCGGCCGACGTGACTACCTCGGGTAGGTCCACCCCGGACGACGGGCGCCGGTGTGCGGTGGGCACGATGGTGGTGTCGCACGACGACGTGCCACACCACCTCGGGTCGCCACACCCCGGCGACCGCCCCCAGGAGCCGACATGCACGACATCGACCGTTCCCTGACGCCGCACACCCTGGTCCGCGCCCTCGGCAAGCCCGCCGCGAGCTTCACCAAGGCCGACATCGTCCGCTTCGTGCAGGAGCAGGGCATCACGATGCTCGACCTGCGCTACGTCGCGGGCGACGGGCGTCTCAAGAAGCTCAACTTCGCGATCGGCTCGCTCGAGCACCTCGACCGGATCCTCACCCTCGGGGAGCGGGTGGACGGGTCCAGCCTGTTCCCGTTCGTGGGCGCCGCCGCCAGCGACCTGTATGTCGTCCCGCGGTACCGCACGGCGTTCGTCAACCCCTTCGCCGAGGAGCCGACGCTGGACCTCATGTGCTCCTTCTACGACGCCGACGGCGAGCCCCTGGCGTCGGCCCCCGAGCAGGTCCTGCGCAAGGCACAGGCCCACCTCGAGGCCACCACCGGGTGCCGTCTCGAGGCCCTCGGCGAGCTGGAGTACTACCTGTTCAGCGAGGTGGACTCGATCTACCCCATCGTCGAGCAGCGCGGCTACCACGAGGCGCACCCCTACTCCAAGTGGGGTCACGTCCGACGCGAGACGATGGCGCACCTCGTGCGCATGGGGGTGCAGGTCAAGTACGGCCACGCCGAGGTCGGCAACATCGTCCACGACGGGCAGGAGATGGTGCAGCACGAGATCGAGCTGCTGCCCGTGCCGATCGAGGAGGCTGCCGACCAGCTCGTCCTCGCCAAGTGGGTGCTGCGCGAGGTGGCCTACCGCCACGGCCTGCAGGTCAGCTTCGCGCCCAAGATCATCGTGGGGCAGGCCGGTTCCGGCATGCACGTCCACACCCGCCTGACCCGTGGCGGCCGGGCCGTCTTCGCCGACGCGGAGGGCCTGACCGACGACGCTCGCCGCGTCATCGCGGGCTACCTGCGGCTGGCGGCGTCGTTGACGGCGTTCGGCAACACGGTGCCCACGTCATACCTCCGGCTGGTCCCGCACCAGGAGGCGCCGACGTCGATCTGCTGGGGCGACCGCAACCGGTCGGTGCTCGTCCGGGTGCCGCTCGGATGGTCTGGCGTCGGTGACCGGATGCTGCGTGACTCGAACCCCCTCGAGCCCGCGCAGCAGGTGGACGGCACGGCCGGCCAGACGGTCGAGGTTCGGTCGCCGGACGGGTCGGCGCACGTCCACCTCCTGCTGGCGGGGCTGGCGGTCGCGGCGCGGACCGGGCTCGTGGGGGAGGACTCGCTCGAGCTCGCGCAGCGGTGCTACGTGCGCGAGGACGCTTCTCGCGTCGAGGGGCTCGCCCAGCTGCCGTCGTCATGCGCGGGATCGGCGGAGGCGCTCCTGGCAGACCGGGAGATCTACGAGGACGGGGGTGTCTTCCCACCCGGGCTGATCGACGCGCAGGCGACGATGCTGAGGGAGCACCAGGATGACGACCTCTCGGAGCGACTCTTCGGCGACGCCGACGCTCTCGCTGCGCTGGTGCAGAAGCACCTCCACTGCGGTTGATCGATCACGCCCTCGGGGGGAGGGTCGGGAGACCGTCCGGCCCCTCCCGTTCTTGGTGAATCTCCAGCAGACCTCCAGGGACCCGGCCTAGGATCGATGGCGTGAGGACCACCGAGGGCACCCACGGCGCGGGCACGACGACCCGCCACACCACCGAGAGCACCACGGCGGGGGACGGCCGTGCTGGAGCGAGGGGGGAGTCGGGAACGACCCTCACGACCTCGGCCCCCGAGAGCTTCCGCGACGAGCTGACCGACCTGTGGGGCGACCTGGAGCGACTCGTCGCCGCGGTGGACGACGCCGCGATGATCGACCTTTCGCACCGTCTGGAGCGGCACGTCTGCGCCATGCCCGACAGCGCGGACCGCCTGCGCGAGCTGGCCAACGACCTGATGGCGCTGATGGCCGGGTGGCAGCACCTCGGCCATGAGGAGCGGGTCGTGCTCGCGACCGCCATGGCCTATCTCGCCGAGGCGGACGACGCCGTGCCCGACCACCTGCCGGGCGGCCTCGAGGACGACGACCGGGTCGTGGGTGCTGCCGTGCGGGCCGTGCTGCGGCCACGTCGCCGCGTCGCCTGAGAAGTCTCTCGTTTTCTTTTCAACAATCTCTGGCGGCCGTCCGTACTGTCCGGTAATGTCCCACCTTGGCGGGGGTCATCCGGGTGAACGATCATCCACTCGGCCACGAGTGCGCACGCTCGGTAGAGGATGGGTGCAGTGATGTCACTGGACGCCAGCCCCGCGTCGCACCTCCTTCGAGAGGAAGTCATGATCGAGCAGCCGTGGTGGGCCGAGGGCCCCGCAGACCACGAGCCTCGGTCCGGCGGCACCGTCTCCGACACGGAGGTACCGCTGCGCCTCGGTGCGGTGTACTCCGAGGCCGAGATCGATCCCGAGCAGGGCAGCACGGCCCGGTCCGTCATCGTCGGAGGCGTGGTGCTCCTGACCGCCGTCGTCCTGACCGCGGCGCTCGCGGGCATCGCCTCCCGCCCCGGCGTCGACCTGCAGGGCCTCGTGCCGGCCAGCCGTCCCGACCTGTCCAGCCACCTGCACGTCCGCGCCACGCAGCCGGCCCCCGGCGCCACCGCCGTGGCCCCACAGCCCCTGCCGCCCGCCGGCGGTGAGGCGCCGACCACCTCTGCCCCGGTCACCTCCGCCCCGAGCGCTGCGGAGTCTGCCGAGCCGGGTGCGCAGGCGGTGCGGCGAGCGCCTGGTGCCGGCGTCGCCCCCGCGGCGACGAACCGACCCGCCGGTCCTGCCGCAGCGAGCGCGCCGAGCGCCGGGTCGGCCGAGGACCCGCTGCGTCCGGCGAGCCGGCGCACGATGCCCGCCGCGTCGACGTCGTTCGGCGGCCACGGGCGCTCATCGGCTGCCAAGAACCCCGCCCGGGTGGACGCGCAGAAGGGCCATAGGGGTCACAGCACCCCTCCGCGCGGAGCTGGTCGCGCCGCCCAGGGGCGTCGCGACGGGGCCACCACGGCGCCGGTGCGCAGGTCCTCGCCGCAGGCGGCCAGGTCAACGCCGAAGGCGAGCCCGGTCAAGCCCGGCCGGAGGGTGGGGCACGGCCCCGTGCGGCCCGGACGGGGTCCTCGAGCGCACTAGCCTGAGGGTTCCATCCTGCGGAGAGGACCCGATGTCCCAGCACGACAGCGAGCCGATCGACGGCTCCCAGCCCATCGACGACCCCGACGTGCCGTGGGCGATGCAGGTGGCGCTGCGCTACGACAAGGCCGACCTGCCCGACGAGGACCTCGTCGCCGCCACGGCCGCGCGCGCCGTCGTCACCCTGCTGGCCGACCACCGGGCCCGTGACGGCGACTGGTCCGAGGCCGTCCGGCGCTGGCGGGACGGTCGCATCCGCAAGCTCGTCCGGCGCGCCCGCGGGGTGCGGTGGGAGCATGCGCAGGCGGTGCCGGGCGTGACGGTGACGGACGGACCTGCGGCGGTCCGCGCCTACGTGCCGATGCCGACCCGCCCCCTGCCTCCGGAGCTGGATGCCCTCCAGGTCAGCGGGACGACCTATCCGGCCACGACGCCCGAGCAGCGGGAGGGGCGGACGGCGGCCGTCGTGACGGTGGCACTGTCGCCGCACGTCGAGATGACGAGCGGCAAGACGGCCGCCCAGTGCGGGCACGGCGCCCAGCTCGCCTGGGAGGCCATGCTCGCCGAGGACGACCCGGCGCTGCAGGCGTGGGCCGAGGACGGCTACCGCGTGCGCGTGGCCCGTCCCGACGAGGCCGGCTGGCGGGCGTGCGCCGGTGCGCCGGTGAGCGTGGTCGACGCCGGCTTCACCGAGCTCGACGGACCCACCGAGACGGTGCGGGCGTGGTGGTCAGCGGCCCGCTGAGCGGGCTCGCCGGATCTCGTCATACATCCGGTCGAGCTGGTCGGCGAACCTCTCCTCGACGGCCCGTCGACGCACCTTGAGGGTCGGGGTCAGCAGCCCGGTGTCCATGGTCAGCGGCTCGTCCAGCAGCTCGACGCCACGGACCTGCTCCTGGTGGGGCAGGTCGGCGTTGACGGTCTCGAGGTGCCGGCGCACGTCCTCGAGGACGTCGTCCCCCGCGTCGGCCGTGGGCTGGACGAGGGCGACGAGGCAGACGCGGCGGTCCCCGATGACCACGGCGTGCTCGACGCCGGGATGCTCGGCGATGCGGGCCTCGATGGGGGCGGGGGCGATGTTCTTGCCCTGCTGCGTGACGATGAGGTCCTTGAGCCGGTCGGTGATGCGGACGAAGCCGTCGTCGTCGATCTCGCCGACGTCACCGGTCCGCAGCCAGCCGTCGACGAGGACCTGGCGCGTGGCCTCCTCGTCACGCCAGTAGCCCGCCATCAGGTTGGGCCCGCGGTAGAAGAGCTCACCCTCGTCACCGCGCCGGAGCTCCCCGCCGAGGATGACCCGGCCGACCGTGCCGAACCGGACGGCGGCGGGGCAGTTGAAGGTCATGAGCGGACCGGTCTCGGTCATCCCGTAGCCCTCGCACACGAGAACCCCTGCGGCCCAGAAGAACTCCTCGACCTCCGCCCGCAGCGGAGCGCCGCCCACCGCGAGGACGGACTTCTCCCCACCGATGGCGTCGCGCACGTTGTGCAGCACGAGCCGGTCCGCGACCCGGATCCCGGCCCGCAGGTGGGCCGGGACCGGTCGGCCCGCGAGGCGCAGCTCGCCCACGCGGTGGCCCACCCGGAAGGCCCAGTCGAAGATGCGCCGCCGCACCGGGCTCTTGTCGGCCATGGCGTGCGCGACGGAGTAGACGGTCTCGTAGAGCTTGGGCACCGCCACGAGCGCGGACGGGCGTGCCTCGCGCAGCTGGTCGGCGACGGTCTTGGGGTCGCGCACATAGGTGTTGAGGGCGCCGTGGGACAGCACGAAGTAGGTCCAGGCCCGCTCGAGCGCGTGCGACAGGGGCAGGAAGGCCAGGCTCGAGTCGTCCGGGCCGAAGTCGAAGAACGCGTCCACCGCGTGCAGCTGGTGCAGCATCGTCGCGTGCGAGAGGGCCACGCCCTTGGGGCGGCCGGTGGTGCCGGAGGTGTAGATGATGGTGGCGAGGTCCTCGCCACGCCCGGCCTCGGTGCGCCGGGCCACCTCGGCGGCCAGCGCGTCGTCGTCGTCGTCGTCCCCGTGCCTGAGCACGCGTGTCCACGGCTCCGCCCCGGGGGCGTCGTCGAAGGCCACGATCAGCCGCAGGCCGGCGCCGGCGGTGGTGGACGTGACCCGGTCCAGCAGGTCCGCGTCGCCCACGAACGCGGCGGCCGCGCCGCTGTGCTCGAGGACGTAGCCCACCTGGTCGGCGGTGGAGGTCGGGTAGACCGGCACCGGGACCGCCCCCGCGGCCAGGGCACCGAGGTCGACCACCGACCACTCTGGGCAGTTGGGAGCCAGGATCGCGACCCGGTCGCCGGGATGCACGCCGTGGGACACCAGGGCCCGGGCGACCGCCTCGACGCGGCGACCCACCTCGGCATACGACCAGGTGAAGCCCCGCTCGCCCAGCACGCGCATCGCGGGCCGGTCACCGTGCTCGCGCACGACCCGGGCATAGAGCCGGGCCAGGTGGTCCTCGGAGAATCGTGGGGACGGGACCACGGGTGCAGCGGCTCCCGCGGTGTCGCTTCGAGGCACGGGCATCGGGGCTCCAGCTCCGTCGAGGGTGGGTCAGGTTCACGGTAGCCCACGGTCGCCCGTCCGAGGCCGGAGGCAGGCGATCGTCAGCGCCGCGAGGGCTCCATCGCGAGCGAGGAGTACATCTCGTCGATGGCCTCGGCGCACTCGCGCTCCACCCGCTGGCGTCGCACGAACCCCGCGGCGGCGGGGCTGCCGAGCAGGCCGAGCGGGGACGCGGCGAGCCGGAATCCCTGGATGCACTGGTCCGGCGACAGGGAGGCGTTGGCCAGCCGGATGGCGTCGCCGACGGCGCGCACGACCAGCGGGTCGGCGGCCAGCGCCTCGGCGTCCGCTGGGGAGGGATCACCGGCGGCGAGCCGCGCCTGCCGGGCCAGCTCGACGTCCGCCTCCACGATCGCCGTGAGGCAGGGGCGCCCGTCCCCGACGACGACGACGTCGGAGATGATCGGCATCGACCGCAGCCGCTCCTCCACGACCTGGGGCGACACGTAGCGCAGCGACTCGGTGACGATGCGGTCGTCGAGGCGGCTGGTGAGGTGCAGGTAGCCGTCGTCGTCGACCCGGCCGATCTGGCCGGTGTGGAGCCACCCGTCGTGCAGCACCCGGGTGGTCTCGGACGGCAGCCCGAAGTAGCCCCGCATCAGGCCGGGCCCGCTCAGCAGCACCTGACCGTCCTCGTCGATGCGCAGGGACAGGCAGGACAGCGGCCGGCCCACCGACCCGTCCTTGGCGGCGTGCGGGGCGTTGACGGTCGCCAGGACCCCGGACTCCAGCGGTCCCCAGCAGCGGTATGCCGGGAGCCCCGCCGTCTCGAGCAGGCTCATGATCTCCGGCGGTGCCCCCACGCCGGCGACCAGGAGCACGGCCTTGGGCCCGCCCAGCTCCCGCGCGACCCGGGTGCCCACGAGGAGCCGTGCCGCGCGGGAGCGCAGCTCGTCCGCCGGGCCGCCGGGGCCCCGCTGCTCCGAGCGCCGGGCCGCGTCCGCGACCGACACGCGACGGCACCAGGGCACCAGGACCGAGCCGAGAGGCAGCTCGTCGGTGGCGCGCTCGAGGGCGTCGCCGACGAGCCGGCGCAGCACCGGGAAGGAGGTCATGAGCAGGGTGGGGCGGAGCTCGCGGACGGCATCCCGGATCTCGTCGGGCTCGCCCACGCAGGACACCGATCCGCCGGACAGCAGGGCGATCAGGCTGCTGCCGTGCTGGATCGAGTGGTGCAGGGGGAGGGTGGTGACCTCGTGCAGGGGCGCGGTGACCCGGAACGCCTCGGCGATGGCCTTGACCGTCGTCAGGGCCGAGCGGTGGGTGTGGACCACGCCGCGCAGCTCGCCGGCGCCGCCCACGGTGTAGTCGATGAACGCAACGTCGTCGGGGGACCAGGCGTCGCGACGACGGGCGGCCTCGGCCGCGGTCGCGATGTCGAAGGGCGCCGCCATCACGCGGTCCCAGGAGAAGGTGCCGTGGGTGCCCACCTCGGCCCCGAGGTCGTCCACCGCGTTGCCGAAGGACAGGCCGACGAAGTCGTCGAGGTACGGGACCACGTCGGGGTTCTCGTCGAAGCACACGACGACCCGCAGCGAGGGCAGCCGCCCGGCCAGCCGGCGCATGCTGTCCACCAGCACGTCGCCCCCCACGAAGGCCACCCGCGTCTCGGTCTCGCGCAGGACGGCCGCGAGCTCCTCGACCGGGGTCGCGGGGCCGAGCCGGACGACGACGCCGGCGGAGGCGACGACCGCCAGCTCGGTCACCAGCCACTCCGGGCGGTTGTCGGCGATGATCGCCACGGCGTCGCCCGGGTGCAGGCCGGTGGCGATGAGGCCGTGCGAGACGTGGCGCACCTGGGCCGCGAGGTCGGCGTAGGTCATCTGCGCCCAGCCGTCGTCGGTCCGCCCCCGCAGGGCGACGGCGTCCGGGTGAGCGTCGGCGCGGGCGAGGACCAGGGCAGCGAGGTGCTCGGTCACGGCTCGCTCCCTGGTCCTCGACGCATCGGCTCCTAGCGTAGGGGCCGCCGAGGTCACGCGGGCAGGACTCGCAGGACCTGCTCCCACCGCTCCGGGGGGAGCAGGTGGCCGCAGCCGTCCACGACGACCACGGTCGCGCTCGTGCGACGGGCGACGGTGGCCGACAGCGCGGGCGGCGGGACGAGGGTGTCGTCCTCGCCGACCACCACCGTGAGGGGCGCGCCGTCGATCCGGTCGAGGTAGTGCTGGGGGAGGGGCCGGGGGTGGTTGATCGTCTTGCAGGTCCGCCCCACCAGGGCCAGCCACTCGACGAGGGTGTCCGGGATGGCGCCGCCGGGCTCCACGAGGTGCCCGAGCACGGCGCGGGCGGTCACGGGCGTCGAGCGCAGCGACCAGCGGGTGCGGTCGCGCACCTGGCTCGCGGAGGTGCGCGGGGGCACGAGCCCGCCCGGTCCGACGAGGAATCGTCCGGTGACGACGGGGGAGTCCGCGCTCAGGCAGACGGCTGCCCCGAGGCCGCTGCCCACCAGCGTCAGCTCGCGGGCCGAGGACCACTCGAGGGTGATGGCGTGCAGGGCTGCCTCCAGCCAGGTGGAGTACCACGCCGTGGTGTCGCGTCGGGGCCGCGTCGGGTCGGACAGGCCGGGCTGGCCCGGCAGGTCCAGCGCCCACACGGTGCCGTGCTCGGCAAGCGTACCGATCTCGTCCAGGCTGGACGCCGCGCTCATGGCCGTCCCGGGGAGCCAGACCAGCCGCGGGGGACCCTCGCCGACGGCGACGACGTGCGTCGAGACCGTGGTGTCGTGGACCGGCACCTCCAGGGTGCGGGACTCGTGCGCCACGCCCCAGCCGGCGAGCGCTGCGGTGCACCACTCGTGCACGGTGTCCCGTGCGGCGGGGGAGCGATAGGCGTCGTTCACGTGGTCGAACGATACCGCCGGTTCGGGCGGCCGGTGCACCTGCCCACGGTGGGCGGCGTCAAGGGCCCGTCCCCGGCCCGGGGTCCTCGAGCCGCACCAGGCACCCGCCCGGGACCGAGAAGGGCTCGACCCGCACCGAGGCGGGATCACCGCCGGCCGCCTCGACGAGGGCGGCGGCGAGGCCCTGGTGCACGGTGCACACCACGTGCGGCACGCGGCGGGCGGCGTCGAGCATCGGGCACTGGCGCAGGACGAGCTCCTCGCCCCCGCTCGGTCCGCGACCGGACGGGGTGTCGTCCGGGGCGAACCCCATCCGGTCGAAGTCCACCCGCAGCTGCTCGCGGGGCGTGGCCTGCGAGGGCACGGACCGGTCGTCGGCCAGGGACTCGCCCCAGGCGACGCCGGCGGCGTGGGCGATGTCGGTGGCGCCCGGCAGCTCGGCCACCTGGTCGGCGAGGGCGACCGCGAGGGCGGCATACTCCGCACCGGCCTCCGAGCCGGCCAGCGTCGCCTCGTAGCGCCAGGCCGGGCGACCGCGGCCGGTGATCGGGGCGCGGAACCGGCGGGCGAACCCGGCCTCGACCAGCGCGTCGAGGTGGGCCCGGACGGTGTTGTTGTGCAGCCCGCACGCGTGGGCAGCCTCGTCGACCGTCATGGGCGCGGCGTGCTCGCGCAGCACCCGCAGGACCGCCTGCCGTGCTGACGTCAGCACCTGGGGCTCGGTGCCCTCAGGGCCGGGCAGCGGGCCAGGGCCTGGCCGCTGCGGAGATGTCATGGCCACGACGACTAGTCTAGAGACCCCGACCGAACCACCAGGACCCCGGGGCGAGCCCCAGCGCCGCCCGGGCACGACGGGCCTCAGGGCCCGGTGAGGAGCTGACGCGATGACGAGCGTCGCCGACGTCGCCGAGACGGCACCGACCACGACCACCGGCGAGGGCCTGCGGGCCGACAACCTCGCCCTCGCGCAGACCGTCGACCAGACGGTGGACGCCCTGATCGGGGCGATCGGCGCTGCCGATGCCACCGCGTTCGGGCAGGCGCACGCCGACCTCGCGACCTGGTGCCAGTTCGAGCTCGTGCCCTCCGCCGTGGCCAAGGAGCAGGTCCTCTATCCCCGCGCCGCGCGGGTGCCCGAGGCATCCCTGCTGGTGCAGGGGCTCGTCGCCGACCACCGCGTCATCGCCGGTCTGGTCGACGCCGTCAACGCCGCCCAGGACGCCGCCCAGCTCGCCGGCGACGCGCAGGCGCTGCGCGTCCTGCTCCGTGCCCACCTCGCCAAGGAGGACCAGCTCCTCGCCGGCCTCCTCGAGGCCCAGGACGGCTCCGCCGAGGCGTATGCCGAGACCCGCCGCGCCGCCGACGCCCTCGCCCAGCAGTACGCCGCCAACGTCGCCGCCGACGTCGAGGCGTCGCACGCCGAGCCCACGGGTGGGTGCGGAAGCGGCGGTGGGTGCGGCGGCTGCGGCGGCGGCGGGGGCTGCGGCTCCGCGGACGACGCGCGCACCGACGAGGAGCGGGCCGCCGACAAGGCCGCCGTGACCGTCACCCGGGTCGACTGAGGGTCGTGCTCCCGACCGGGACGACCTGGTGGGGTGCGACGCCCCTCGTGGCGGTCTCCCTGCTCCTCCACCTCCTGCCCGGTGCCCTGCTGCTCGTCGCGGCTCGCGCCACCCCACGGATGGTCGTGGGTGCGGCGCCGGTGGTGTCCGCCGGCGTCGTGGGGGCGGCCGTGGCCTGGACCGCGTGGACGGGGGTGCGCTGGGGCGTCATTCCGCTCCTGCTGACCACGGTCGTGGCCGGCGGGCTGACGCTCCTGGTGGTGCGTGCCCTCGCCCGCTGGGGCCCGGTCCCCGCGGCCGACGGCGCGACCCCGTCGGCACCTGTCTCGCCGCCCGGCCAGCGATCGTTCCGGTGGGCCATGACATCCCTCGCCCCGGCCGTGGTGGCGATCGTCGGGTCCTGGTGGGTCCTCGTGCGCGGCATCCCCTCACCGAGCTCGCTGCAGCAGTCCCACGACGCCGGCTACCACGTCAACGCCCTGGCCAGGGTGCTCTCGACCGGCGACGCGGGGTGGTACTCCGTCGGGGCCACCTCGTCTCCGCTGTCGACCACCACGTTCTACCCGCCGGGGCTGCACGCCCACGCCGCCCTGGTGGCGCAGCTGGGCGGCGCGCACCCCGTGGTGGCGCTCAACGTCGTCGTCCTCGTCCTCGCGGCCGTGGTGTGGCCGGTCGGCATGATGCTCCTGGTCCGCGAGGTGGCAGGGCCCGACCCCGTGGCCCGGTGGGCCGTGGCCCTCGCGCTCCCGGTGACGCTGGTCTTTCCGACGCTGCTGCTGCACTTCGGGGTGCTGTGGTCCAACGCCGCAGGCGTGGCCCTCTCGCCCGGGCTGCTGGCCCTGATGGTGGCGGCCTGCGGCAGCAGTGCACGGCTCACGCGCAGGGCAGGCTGGTTCCTCGTCGCCGCGGGGGCCGGTCTGGGACTGGCGCTCGTCCACCCCTCGGCGGCGCTGAGCCTCCTCGTCCTCGGTGCCCCGATGCTCGTGCCGGCCGTATGGCGTCAGACGCGAGAGCTCACGCGACGCCACCCGCAGGCGCGCCGTGCAGCCACGTGGTGGCTCACCCTGGTGGTGCTCGTCGGCGTCGTGGGCGTGGTGGTCGTGGCCCGCACGCCCAACGTGCGGTCGCTGCTGGTCAGCCGGGCCCGCACGGTCACGGACCCCGGCGACGCCGTCCGCGAGGTGCTCACCCTCGGCACCCACCTGACGCCCGGCTGGCTGGTGCTGGCTCTGCTGGTCGCGGTCGGCGCGGTCCAGGCCGTACGCACGCGGCGGGCCTGGCTCGTGGTGGGCTACCTGCTCACCGCCACGATGTACGTCTTCGCGGCCTCGGCATCCTCCGGCTGGGGGACCCTGGTCACGGCGCTGTGGGACCGCGAGCCGTACCGCGTGGTCGCACCCCTCGCCGTGCCCGCGCTGGTGCTGGCCGGGCTCGGCGCCTCGTGCCTCGTCGGCCTGGGGGAGCGGCTCGTGCCCGCCCGCCCGCTCGTCGGCCGCGCTGCCCTCGCCGTCGTCGTCGGTCTGGCGATCACGGCCGGGATCCCCTCGGGGGCAGCCTCGTCCGAGCGCCTGGTGAGCCACAACTACGGTGACCAGCAGTGGTGGCGGACCGTGGTGTCCGAGCGTGAGGCGGCGCTCTACGAGCAAGTTCTGGGGGTGCGGCCGGACGGCCTGGCGGTGGCCGGCGACCCCTTCGGCGGTGGGCAGTGGGCGGGCGTGCTCAGCGGGCACCCGAGCGTCTTCACCCACTTCGGCGGGGTCCTCGGCGGCGACTACGACCTGCTGCGCCGGCACCTTCGTGAGATGACGCCGCAGGTGTGCCAGGCGGTGCGTGACCTGCACGTGGGCTATGTCGTCGAGGACACGGACCGGGTGTGGGACAACGACCCCCGCTATCCGCTGTATGCCGGGCTGCGCGGCCTCGCGGGGATCGGCGGGCTCGAGCCGATCGGTCAGGACGGGACGGTGACGGTCTATCGGATCACGGGGTGCGGTGCAGCCTCCTTTTAATCACGGTATATGGTGGGTTTAATCATCCCATTGTGCTGAGGAGACCCCTATGTCCGAGTCATCGTGCGGCTGCGGCTGCGGCCACGACGAGCCCACCACCGGCGCCTCTGGTGCTGCGACGGCCACCGCGGCGCCAGCGCGCTCGCTGCCCGTGGTCCCGGTCGAGGGGCTCCCGGAGCTCGACGCGACCGTGGTGCCGCACGCCATCCGGCACGGCGTGATCTTCGGCGGGCTCGAGTCGCTGGCCCCCGGCAACGGCCTGATCCTCGTGGCCCCGCACGACCCGCTGCCGCTGCTGGCCCAGGTCGAGCAGCGTTGGCCCGAGCGCTTCTCCGTGGACTACGTGCAGCGCGGGCCGCAGGTGTGGCGGCTGCGGTTCGTCCGCGTCGCCGCCTGATCCCCCTCGCTGGGTGGGGGATGCGGCGGCGGGCAACCGGTTTGCACCGCCCACCTATCCTGGAGAGCGTGCCTGACGAGTCCTCCCGCCGCAGCGACCAGCGACGCCGCGGGCGTCCGCCGGGGCGCCGACCGCGGGGCCGACGGGACGCCGACGCCCGCACGCCCGAGGAGCGCGAGGCCGCCCGGGCGCGGGGTCAGGAGCGCGAGGCCCGGCGTCGAGCGCTCGTCCCCGAGATCACCTATCCCGAGCAGCTGCCCGTCGTCGCCCGCAAGGACGACATCGCCGCCGCGATCCGCGACCACCAGGTGGTCGTCATCGCGGGCGAGACGGGGTCCGGCAAGACCACCCAGATCCCCAAGATCTGCCTGGAGCTGGGCCGCGGCATCCACGGCCTGATCGGCCACACCCAGCCGCGGCGCATCGCCGCCCGGTCCGTGGCCGAGCGCATCGCCGAGGAGCTGGGGCACCCGATCACGGGGGAGCGGACGGCCGACGAGGAGCGGCCCGTGGGCTACCAGGTGCGCTTCGGCGACCACTCGACCCGCGACACGCTCGTCAAGGTCATGACCGACGGCATCCTCCTCGCGGAGCTGCAGCGCGACCGGGACCTGCGCCGCTACGACACGATCATCATCGACGAGGCGCACGAGCGGTCGCTCAACATCGACTTCATCCTCGGCTACCTCAAGCAGCTGCTGCCGCGACGCCCGGACCTCAAGGTGATCATCACCTCGGCGACCATCGACCCCGAGCGGTTCGCGGAGCACTTCGCCTCCGCCGCAGGCGAACCCGCGCCGATCATCGAGGTGTCCGGTCGCACCTACCCGGTCGAGGTCCGCTACCGCCCCCTCGAGCGACTCTCTCTCGCAGGGGATCTGCTCGAGACGGTCGACCAGGTCACCGGGATCGTGGACGCCGTCGAGGAGCTGTGGACCGAGGCCGGGTCCGGCGACGGCTCGGACCAGGACGTCCTCGTCTTCTGCTCCGGGGAGCGCGAGATCCGTGACGCCGCCGACGCGCTCGAGGGGCTGGGCCTTCCGGGGACGGAGATCCTCCCGCTCTACGCCCGGCTGTCGAGCGCCGAGCAGCACCGCGTCTTCTCGCGGCACACCGGACGTCGCGTCGTGCTCGCGACCAACGTGGCCGAGACCTCGCTGACGGTCCCGGGGATCCGCTACGTCGTCGACACCGGCGTCGCCCGCGTCTCGCGCTACAGCCAGCGCACCAAGGTCCAGCGCCTGCCGATCGAGCCCATCTCGCAGGCCTCGGCGGCGCAGCGCGCCGGCCGCTGCGGACGCGTCTCCGACGGCATCTGCATCCGGCTCTACTCCGAGGAGGACTTCGACGCCAGAGCGGAGTTCACCGATCCCGAGATCCTGCGCACCAACCTCGCGTCGGTCATCCTGCAGATGATCTCCCTGGGGCTCGGCGACGTCGCGCGGTTCCCGTTCGTCGACCCGCCGGACTCGCGGCAGGTGACGGACGGGCTCAACCTGCTCCTCGAGATCGGCGCGATCGACGCTGCCTCCGCGGGACGCGACGCCGGGCGAGGCAGGGGGCTGACGGCATACGGCCGGTCCATCGCGGCCCTGCCCGTCGACCCGCGCCTGGCCCGCATGATCCTCGAGGCCAACGAGAACGGCTGCCTCGCAGAGGTGCTCGTCATCACGGCAGCCCTGTCGATCCAGGACCCGCGCGAGCGGCCCGTCGACAAGCAGGCCCAGGCCGACCAGCAGCACGCGAGGTTCAAGGACGAGCACAGCGACTTCATCACCTGGCTCAACCTGTGGAACTACCTCCGCGAGCAGCAGAAGGCCTTGAGCGGCAGCGCCTTTCGTCGGATGTGCAAGCAGGAGTACCTGCACTACCTGCGCATCCGCGAGTGGCAGGACCTGCACCTGCAGCTCAAGCAGGCGTGCAAGGCACTCCACCTCGAGCCCAACAAGAGCCCCGGGACGCCCGACGCGATCCACCAGGCGATGCTGTCAGGGCTGCTGTCCCACATCGGACTTCGCGATCCCGAGCGTCGCGAGTACGCCGGTGCCCGAGGTGCCCGTTTCGCCATCCAGCCCGGATCGGTGCTCCAGCGGCAGCAGCCGGACTGGGTCATGTCGGCCGAGCTCGTCGAGACCACCCGGCTGTGGGCGCGCACCAACGCGCGCATCGACCCGGCCTGGGCCGAGCGCCTCGGCTCGCACCTGGTCAAGCGGACGTATGCCGAACCCCACTGGGAGCGAAAGCGATCCGGAGCGGTCGCCCTGGAGCGCGTCACGCTCTACGGCATACCGCTCGTCGCGGGGCGCAAGGCCAGTCTCGGCCGCGTCGACCCGGTGCTGGCGCGCGAGCTGTTCATCCGGCACGCGCTCGTGGAGGGGGACTGGGACACCCGCCACCACTTCTTCCACGACAACCGGCGCCTGCTCAAGGAGGTCGCCGAGCTGGAGGAGCGCGCCCGGCGCCGCGACATCCTGGTCGACGACGACGAGCTGTTCGCGTTCTACGACGCCCGCATCCCCGAGTCCGTCGTGTCCGGGCGGCACTTCGACGCGTGGTGGAAGTCCGCGCGGCACGAGACGCCGGACCTGCTGACCTTCACCGAGGACGTGGTCGTCGCCGAGGGCGCCGACACGTCCGTCAGCGCCGACTACCCGCAGACCTGGCGTCAGGGCGAGCTGGAGCTGCGGCTGACCTACCAGTTCGAGCCGGGCGCGGACGCCGACGGTGTCACCTGCCACATCCCCGTCGAGGTCCTCAACCAGGTGCGCGACGAGGGCTTCGACTGGCTCGTGCCCGGGATGCGCGAGGAGCTGGCGACCGCCCTGATCAAGTCCTTGCCCAAGGCCACCCGCAAGCACTTCGTGCCCGCGCCGGACCACGCGAGAACCGCTCTGGCCCAGGCCGATCCGGCGTCGGGGCAGGACCTGGTCGACGAGCTCGCCGCCGCCCTGCGCAGCCGCACGGGGTTCGGCATACGGCCCGACGAGTGGGACTGGAGCAAGGTCCCGGACCACCTGCGCATGACCTTCCGCGTCGAGGACGCCCGGGGCAAGGCGCTCGGCGAGTCCAAGGAGCTGGAGTCGTTGCGGCGCCAGCTCGCCCCCACGGTCCGCCAGACCATGGCGTCCGCCGCGTCGTCGATCGAGCGAACTGGCCTGACCACGTGGGACTTCGAGGCGCTGCCGGCGACCTTCGAGCAGCGCGTCAAGGGCGGTCGGACGCTGCACGGCTATCCCGCCCTCGTCGACCGCGGCACCTCGGTGTCGGTGCAGGTGCTCGCCACCGAGCACGAGGCGGAGGTCGCGTCACGACTCGGCCTGCGGCGGCTCCTGCTGCTCGACATCACGCCGCCGTGGAAGCGGGTCCTCGCCGTCCTCACCAACCAGCAGAAGATCGCCCTCGGCCACAACCCGCACGGATCCGTCCCCGCCCTGCTCGACGACTGCCTCGCGGCGACCATCGACTCGATCGTCGCCGAGACACCCTCTCTGACGACCGGTGCCGCGGGGATCGTGCGGGACCAGGAGCAGTATGCCGAGGTGCTGCGCCGGGTCCGCCAGCTCGTGTCCGCCCGCGTCATCGAGATCATCGAGCAGGTGGAACCCATCCTCGTCGCGGCCCGTGAGGCCCGCCTCGCGCTGGACCGCCTCTCGCCGGCCGCGCGCGCCATGAAGGACGACATGACCCGCCAGCTCGAGGCGCTGATCCATCCTGGGTTCGTCGCCGAGACGGGTCGGGCGCGCCTGCGGCACCTGCAGCGCTACGTCCGCGCGATCGTCATACGGGCGCAGAAGGGGCCGGACGACCTGCGCCGGGACGACGAGCGGCAGGCCGTGGTGGCGACCGTGGAGCGGGAGCACGCCGACTTCCTCAAGAGCCTCAAGCCTGCGCGCGTCGACGCCCCGGACGTCGTCGAGATCCGGTGGATGATCGAGGAGCTGCGGGTGTCGCTCTTCGCCCAGTCGCTGGGGACGGCCCACCCGGTGAGCGAGCAGCGGATCTACAAGGCGATGGACGCGGCCGAGGCCCGCTGAGCGCGCCTGTGCCCGGCCCTCGGGCAGGCGAGAGCCGGGTGCTGGCGGGCTGGTGTCGGACCGCGGGGAACGAGGCAGGGCTCAGGCGACGGCCTCGTCGGGATCGGGCGGTGGCGCCGGTCTCCATCCGAACCCGACGCGCATGACGTGCCACCTCACCCTGCGCCCTCCCCTCGGGGCGGTGCTGTCGACGTGACCGGTGATGTGGTGCTGGTGGATGAACCGGTGGTGCGGGCCGCACAGCGAGGCCAGGTTGTCGAGGTTGGTCTCCCCGCCGTCGGCCCAGTGGACGATGCGGTGGTGGAGGTTCATCAGGCCGCTCGGTGCAGCCGCGTCGGGCCTACCATCCGCGGCTCGTCCCTCGCCGCTCCCGCCAGGCCCGCCACGACCCGACACGACTGCACCGAGCTGCCGGAGCTGGTCCGTCGCCGATGGCAGCTGGGTGGCAACGTGACGGTCGCGCAGCACGAGAGCAGACGCGCGGTGGCGGGCATCAGGGGGGTGCCGCGCTCGTCGGAGCCGGCGGTGGCGCCCTCGCCGGTGGCGTGGGTCAGCGACTCGATCGGCAGGATGAGGTGGACGCGGGCGTCCGTGCCCGTGGGACCCGTCGTGCCCATCCGGGCGACCAGCTGCGCGGCCTGGACGAGGGCGTCGGCGCGGCGCTGCCCGGGGGTGCGCAGGTCCGGCATGCCGTCGGACTGGGGGAGGGGAGCACCGAGCGCGTTGAAGAGGGCGTCGAGCACGACCTTGTCGGGCGTGTCGTAGGTCGCCTCGAACCGCCAGGTGCCGTCGGGCAGCTCGTGCCAGCCGGTGACGCCCCGGCGGGTGGCCTTGTCGAGCTCGTGGTCCTCGTCGCGGGCCGTGCCGAAGCGCGCGAGCATCTCGGTGCGGAACCGCCGGAGGCTGCTGCGGTTGAACCCCACCTGGGCGAGCTCGATGACGGCGTCGACGATGTCGGGGTGCATGGCCGGGTCGGTGGCGAGGCGCAGGTCGTCGAAGGTCCTCGCGGCCGTGATCGCGTCGCCTGGGCTGACCTCGCCCAACGCCATCGCGTCGCGGAGCGGAGCCAGCTCGCGCTGGCGCGCCTCGCGCACGGCGCGCGCGATCGTGTTGCGCTCGACCTCGGGGGTGGCCGCCTCGTGGTCGAGGAGCCACTGCGCGATGTTGCCCGACCCCGACGTGACCAGGAGCCCGCGAGCCTCGGCCTCCATCGTTGTGGCGGTGAGCAGCCCACGCGCGAGAGCCGTCACCTGCGAGGCCTCGCGGGCCAGGTCCCCGAGGTCCGCCTCCTGGACGAAGGCCAGGCCCTCACCGAGCGTGCGCAGCGCGGTGAGGGCCTCGGTGAGGACCCCTCTCGCGGTGACGACATCGGTGAAGTTCATCGCTCTATTCTATCGAGAGGGCGCCCGCCAAAAAGGGGAAGTCACCTGGATGCAGAAAATCTCACCGAGGGTCTAGAAGAATGACGGATGGTGGCGCCGTGACGCATTTCCTGGAGCTGTTGGTCTTTGGTGGGTGTCAGCGCTGGAACCTCCGGCGACCTGCTCTGACCGCGTCCTTCAAAGACGCACGGGTCAAGGGATGCGGGTCTCGGCGCCGATTTGGCAGCAAGGTTCTGAACGATGGCCTAGAGGTATTTCTAAGATGCCAGGTGAATCGTTCTTGTGGTAGCTGGGTCACGTCCGGGGTGACGACGTTGGCGGGGATCGATCATGACGCCAGCCAAGACCGCAAAGATTGTTTTGCAAACAGTCCTTTGCATGGCCGTATGGCGCCCTGAACGGCCTAACCGTTTCCGTCCCGTTGCCGGGTGAGATGGCCGATGCCAGGATCTCTGCTACTCACCGCATCCAGGCCGGGAGCCGGGTCGCACCGGAGCGACCAGCACCGGGCCGCGGCACGAAGGAGCACCGATGCGCACCACCCCCCTCCTGGCCACGACGCTCGCGGGTGCCCTGGCGCTCGGCGGCGCCGCCGCCACGGCCGGCACCGCTCACGCGGACCCGGCCCTGCCCACCCCCACCGAGCGCACCGTCACCGACGGCCGGACGACGTTCACCCAGGTGACCAACCCCGCCGGCGGCGCCGTCCTCAGCTATGTCCCGGGCGGCAGCGTGAAGCTGCTGCGGGTCACGACGGACGAGGCCGTCCTGGCGTTCAAGGACATGAACGCCAACGGCAGGCTGGACGTGTGGGAGGACTGGCGCCGCTCCACGAACGAGCGAGCCAAGGCCCTCGCCCAGGAGCTCACCATCCCGCAGGTCGCCGGGCTCATGCTCTTCAGCTCCCACGAGCGCGACGCCGCCGCCGGGCTGACCGACCCCCAGCGCACGTACCTCGGCGTGGACCACCTGCGCAACGTCCTCAACGCCAGCTCCAACGACGTCAAGGCGACCGTCACCTGGGTCAACCAGGTGCAGGCCTACGCCGAGACCCGGGCCAGGAGCGGCCTGCCCTACGTGCCGGTCAACTTCTCCTCGGATCCCCGCTCCACGGCGGCCAACGACTCGGCATACAACGCCGCGGGCAGCGACATCTCCCGCTGGCCGTCCAACCTCGGCCTGGCGGCGACCTTCTCCCCCAAGACGATGCTGGACTTCGCGAGCACCTCCTCCGAGGAGTACCGCGCCATGGGCATCACGACCGCCCTCGGGCCGCAGATCGACCTCGCGACCGAGCCCCGCTGGCTGCGCGTCGACGGCACCTTCGGCGAGAACGCCGCGCTCGCGTCGACCATGGCCAAGGCCTACGTCGAGGGCTCGCAGAACACCTACGACCTCTACGGCCACCCGACAGGCTGGGGCGAGGACTCGATCAACACGATGATCAAGCACTGGCCGGGGGACGGGGCCGGCGAGGCGGGTCGTGAGTCGCACCTCAACGCCGGCAAGTATGCCGTCTACCCCGGCAACAACTGGGCCGAGCACCTCAAGCCCTTCCAGGCGGCGAGCGACGCGACGGCCGTGATGAGCAGCTACTCGATCGCCATCGCCAAGGACGGCTCGCCCCTGACGGGCAACCGGGTGGGCTCGGCCTACGACAAGGTCAAGATCGACCTGGCCCGCAACGCCGGCTACGACGGCGTCATCTGCACCGACTGGGGCGTCACGCGCGGCTACACCGACCCGAACTCGCCGTTCGGCATGGCCTGGGGCATGGAGAAGGCCTCGGTCAACGAGCGGCACTACGCCGTGCTGCGCGCGGGGCTGGACATGTTCGGCGGCAACAACGACACGGTCCCCGTCCTCGCTGCGCACGCCATGTGGCAGAAGGACTTCGAGGCCGGCAAGGTCCCGGTCAGCGCGGACGTGCGGTTCCGGCAGTCGGGGGAGCGGATCCTGCGGATGCTCTTCGCCCCCGGCCTGTTCGAGAACCCCTACCTCGACCTGTCGAGGTCGCAGGCCACGGTCGCGAGCAAGGACAAGCAGATGCGCGGCATCGCGGCCCAGCTCGACTCCGTCGTGATGCTCAAGAACGCCCGCCGCACGGTCAAGAAGTCGTCGCTGGCGTCCTTCAAGAACAAGACCGTCTACATCCCCAGCACCATCGCCCACGGCTTCCCGAGCGTGTTCTCGCAGGCCACGACCGACGTGGTCGGGCCGACCATGGACGTCGACACCGCCAAGCGCTACTTCAAGAAGGTCCTGACCGACACCCCGGTGCTGGACGCATCCGGCAAGGTCGTGGACTACACGCTGCCCGACCTGTCGTCCGTGGACCTGGTCCTCGCCGGCCTGCGCGGACCGGACAACGGCGACAACTTCACCGGTGCCGGCATGAACAAAAACGGCAGCTTCTACCCGCTGTCCCTGCAGTGGCGTCCCTACACCGCGACGGGCCCGCACGTGCGCCGCACCTCCATCGCCGGTGACCTGCGCGAGGACGGCACGCAGGAGAACCGCTCGTACTACGGCGCCACGTCCAAGATCGGCAACGAGCGCGACCTCACCGCCGTGCTGCGGGCCGCGGACGCCGTCCGGGCGGTCGAGCGCCGGACGGGCCGTCACATCCCGATCATCGCGAGCGTCAAGGCCAAGACGAGCTTCATCCCCGCGGAGTTCGAGCGCCGGGTCGACGCCATCCTCGTGGGCTACTCCGTCAGCGACCAGGCTCTGATCGAGACGGCGCTCGGCCAGCACGAGCCGCGGGGCCGCCTTCCCATGACCAGCCCCAAGGACATGGACGCGGTCGAGGCCCAGCTGGAGGACGTCGGCGAGGACATGACCCCCTACCGCGACTCGATGGGCAACACCTACTCCTTCGGCTTCGGCCTCGGGTGGAAGGGCGTGATCGACCGCCGTCGCTGAGCAGGCGCCGACCAAGAGCCCACGCGCACGGGATCGTCAGCGGACCTCGACGATCCCGTGCGCGCCGCTCTCGGCGCGGCTCATCATGTGGTTGACGAAGGGGTAGTGGCCGGCCTCGGGGAAGGTCATCTCGACGAACCCGCCCTGTGCGGCGCCGAGGTCGAGCGCCTGGGACCCGCCGGGCGCGTCGGGCTCGCCGGGCGCGGCGCGCAGCAACCACGCGCCCTCCTTGAACGCCCGGTCGAACTGCGCGCCCACGACGTGGAAGGTCGTCGGCTCGTCCGGACCCACGTCGAGCACCCAGAACCGCACCCGCTCACCGACCTTCGCCGTGAGGGGGCGGGCGTCATACTGCCCGCTGGTGCCGTTGAAGACGACGGCGTCGGGCTGGTGGGCGGCGATCTTGGCGGGGTCCGCGGGCTCGCTGCCCGCCCCCAGGTAGAGCTCGGACTGGACGACGAGGTACTCCTTGTCGACCCTGGGCAGGCCGGGCGGGTCGATGATCACCGCGCCCGCCATGCCGGCGGCGATGTGCACGGACATGGGCATCGTGGAGCAGTGGTACATCCAGATGCCGGAGCGCGTCGCCGTGAAGCGGTAGACGAGGCTCTCCCCGGGCTGGATCGTGCGCATCGGCCCGTCCGGGGCCAGGGCCCCGGCGTGGAAGTCGATGGAGTGGCCGATCGTGCCCTGGTTGACCAGGGTGATCTCGAACCGGTCGCCGACCTTGCCTCGTATGGCGGGGCCGGGCGCCTGGCCGTTGAACGTCCACATGCGCCGGGTGACGCCAGGCCCGACCGGCAGGTCGACGTCCTGGGCCCGCAGGGTGATCCGGTGGAGCGTGGCCGCGGGCGCGGGCGGGAGGGTCGCGTCCCGGGCCGTGAAGCCGGCGGGGAAGGTGCCGTGGAGGTCGACCTCCGGGCTGACCGCGCCTCCGGCCGCGTGACCGCCGTGGCCACCCCCGGCGAGAGCCCCGGCCACGCCGGGCGCGGCGGCCACTTCGTCGCCGCCGGTCGTGCGGACGTGAAAGACCATGCCCATCTGCCGGTGCCCGACGATGGAGCACCAGCCCTCGACGGACCGGCCCACGACGCCCACGTCCATCCTGGCGCTCTGTCCGCGCGCGAGGCGCCCGGACTGCTCGCCGGTCTCGAGGGTGAGGTCGTGCACGTCGGCGTCGGTGTTGGTGACGGTGATGACGAGCCGGTCGCCGGGGTTCACCGTCACGGTGTCGGGGGTGAAGCGCATCCCCTGGGCCGTGACGGTGGCGTCGACGGTCCGGCCGGTGGGGGTCACGCCACCCGCGGCGTCGCTGCGGAACACCGCGGCGGGGTCCATGGCGACACCGCCGGCCACGGCCAGCAGCACCGCCGCGAGCCCGGCGACGAGGCCACCGAGGGGGCGACCGCGCTCGCGCTCGTGGCTCGGCGTCGGCGCCCCGTCGGCGCGCCGCTCGGGGAGCGGCAGGGCGCGGGTGAGCTCGGGGTGGGTGCGCAGGCGGTGGGCCACGACGGCGGCCCGGACGAGCAGCGGGGGCGTGAAGCAGAGCGCCACGAGCACGAGCACCGAGGCGGTGACCCGCACCAGGCTCGGGACGGGCAGCAGGCAGACCAGCAGGCCGAGCGAGGTCACCGTCACCCGCCAGGCGCCGAAGCGCTGGGTGATGGAGGTGGTGTGCCGCACCGCGGCCGGGCCCCCGCCGAGCATGACCGGCAGGAGATAGGACAGGGCGCCGAACAGCACCTGCGCCACGAACCCGACGGCGAACGAGGACACCACCAGCCCGAGGTCGTCGTGCACCCGCGCCACCCGCGGCGTGCGGACCACGAGCCACACCAGCTGGCCGAGGGCGACGAGGAGCCACACCATCCCCGCGCCCACCGACCAGGCCGAGAACTGCCACGGCGGCTTGCGGACGGCCGTCCGCACCAGGGGGATCAGCAGGGTGACGGTGCCGGCGGCATACAGGACGAGTCCGGCCGCGACCACCCAGGTGAGCCCGAGGACCGACCCGGCGACCGTCACGACGATCGCGCCCAGCAGGATCGGCAGCACGGCCGCGAAGGTGCGCTCCGAGCCCTCCTCGAGGCGGGTCCGCAGCATGGTGGGCCACAGCGTGACCAGCGTGCCGAGGATGGTCAGACCGACGAACCCCAGCAGGTTGAGGGCCAGGTGCGCAAGGACCAGCCGGGACTGCCACTCGTCCGAGCGACCCGCCGCCATGAACGCCCCGAGGGCCGCCCCGACCGGGAGGAGCAGGCACGCGGCGGTGTAGTAGGTGATCGTGCGGCGGAAGCGGTTGGACAGGGAGCGACGGGCTCGGACGCCGAGCGCGACGCCGTGCCAGGCGAGGACGCCACCCACGACGACGGCCCCGGCGACGGTCGTCCGCAGCTGGCCGCCGACCACGCCCGCGCTCACCCCGACGACGCCCACGTTGAGCAGGATCTGGCGCACCACCTGGTGCTGGGTCTCGGTGGCGGTCGCGGGCCGTCGCACGAGCGCACCGGTGAAGTGCCAGGTCCACGTGACGATGGCGTTGCTGACGGCACCGAGCAGCAGGAAGTGGACCAGCATCCACCGCGAGCCGGGCACGAAGCGGTGCACCACGGAGATGACGGCCGCCGCCACGAGCCAGGCCAGGACCGGCAGGAAGGACCGGACGTGCCAGCGGGCGCGGTCCGAGAAGCCCTGGGGGCCGGGGCCGTTCGTCGGGGTGCCCGGGGTGTCCGGGGTGTCCGGGGTCTGCGGGGTCTCCGGGCGGCGGCCGCCGGGCGTGAGCAGGCTCATGACGAGGTCCTCCGTGGAGCGGTGACGACCAGCGCGACCGCGCCGGCGAGAAAGAGCAGGACGGCGGCGACGTTGCCCACGCCCCCGCCGGCGCGTAGCGCCTGGTGACCGAGCAGGTCGCCGCGGACGACGCGGACGAGCAGGGTGAGGTGCAGCAGCCCGGCTCCGACGTAGAGCAGGGGGTTGTAGGGCAGGGGGCGCCGCAGGACGGCGGGGAGGATGACCGGGGCGTGGGCCATGATCATCGACATCGTGAAGCCAAGGAAGGCCGCGTGGACGACGGCGTCGTAGGCCGGGCCCTCGGTGATCGCGCCGTGGACGACCCACAGCGCGCCGGTCACCGCGAGCCAGGCGTAACCCGCCAGCAGGCACACCGCGACGTAGCGGGGGAGGCCGGAGCCGCGGACCGTGCGTCGGGCGACGTCGTGGCGGACGAGCCAGACGCCCAGCGCCAGGACGGTCACCCCGACGAGGCGGTGGCCGGGTCCGGGGGCGAGGAGCGCGGTGGCGGCGCTGACGGCATACAGCAGGGAGATGGTCACGAGCTGGGCCGGCACGCGGGGCTGCAGCATGGCGAGGCGGGCCAGCTCGAGGCGCTCGCCGGCGATGGTCAGGACGACGAAGCCGACGAGCCAGGTGAGGGACAGGGAGACGGGGGCTCCCGCGAGGAGCAGCATCGCGGCCCCGGCGGCGAGGACCGCCCCGAGCGCCTGGACGGCCACCGACGGGTCGTGGGACCGCGCGTGGAGGGGGACGTAGACCGCGCTCAGCGCGAGGGTGCCGGCGAGCAGCAGCGCCGTCCCGACGTCCCGAGGGACGGGGGTGAGCAGGGCGAGCGCCCCGAGGCCGAGCAGGACCGGAGCGGCGAGTCCCCAGGTGCGTCGCAGGGCCACCGCCCGCTCGAGGGCGATGACCGTACCGACGAACCCCAGGACCATGAGGTGACCGTGCACGGACGGCAGCCGCTCGGAGCCGACGGGAGCCGGGACCCGCAGGAGGATCAGGGCCGCGTCGAGGCCCGCGAGCAGCGCCAGCCCGGCGGGGAGCAGGAGCGGCAGCCGGGGGACGCGTAGCGCGGCTGCCTCCTGCGGATTTATCACAGGTCGAAGTGTAGTAAATCGATCGGGCCCGCCCGGACCGGGGGTCGGCGGTGGCGGCGACTGGGCTCACAGGGGAGACATAGGCAGGGCACACCGCTCTGCGAGCCGCCGGGACCAACGTGGGGTCCACGCACACGCCCCCCGACGCCACGCTCGCCGGCCCGTCGTCCACCAGGAGCCAACCATGACCACCGCCACCGCCAAGATCGCTGCGACCGCCGTGGCCGCCGTCGCCCTCGCCGCCTCCCCGGGGATGGTCGCGACCGGCCTCGCCGCCGCCCGGACCTCCGACGGCACCACCGTCGTCGACAGCTCGACCATAGCCTCGTCGACCGAGGGCCAGACCGACCAGACCGACCAGACCGGCCAGCCGACCTGGGCCAGGCACCACGGGTACGGCTACGGGCACGGCTACGGCTACGGCGGCTACGCGTACGGGAGCGACGGCTACGGCCAGTCCTCCGGCCAGGGGACCGGCTCGTCCGACCTGAGCCAGGCCGCGGACGGCTCGACGATCTCGGGGACCGAGGTCGCCTCGATGAAGGGGGTCGTCATGGTGGACACCGTGCTGCCTGACGGCAGAGGCGCCGGCACGGGGATGATCCTCACCGCCGACGGTGAGGTGCTCACCAACTATCACGTCGTCGAGGGGTCCACCTCGATCACCGTCACCGATACCACGACCGGCCGGAAGTACTCCGCGTCGGTCGTGGGTCACGACGCGGCGCACGACGTCGCGGTGCTGCGGCTCTCGGGCGCGAGCGGGCTGTCCACGGTCACGGTCGACCGGTCGCCGGCGCAGGTCGGCCAGAGCGTGGTCGCGGTCGGGCAGGGCGGCGGCCAGGGTTCCATCTACCGGGTCACCGGCTCCGTCACGGCTCTGGACCAGTCCATCACCGCGCAGGACGAGACCTCCGTGGGCTCCGGGGAGCAGCTCACCGGGCTCATCCGGACGACGGCGGACGTCGTGCCCGGCTACTCGGGCGGTCCGCTGATGGACACGTCCGGCCGCGTGATCGGCATCGACACGGCGGCGACCTCCAGCGGGGACATCGACGGGTATGCCGTGCCGATCTCCCAGGCGCTCGCCATCGCCGACCAGATCACGGCGGGCGTCCGGTCCGAGGACGTGCACGTGGGGGCGCGGGCGGCCCTGGGCGTGCAGGTGACCGACGTGACGGCCGGGGGCTACGGCGGCTCTCGGGGGGCGACCGGTATGCCGTCCGGCGCCGCCGTGGCCGACGTGGTCGCCGGAGGGGCCGCCGCCGCGGCCGGCATCACCGCGGGGTCGACCATCACCGCCGTCGACGGGGACACCGTCACCAGCGGCACCGACCTGAGCGAGGACCTGTCCGACGAGTACCCGGGCACCCGCGTCACCGTGACGTGGACCGACCCCTCGGGCACGACCCGCTCGACGAGCGTCACCCTCGGCACCAGCACGGTCGCCTGACGCCTCGGAATGTGCTCGGCGTGACGGGCGTTGCCCTGGGGGAGAAGGCCGCTCCCGACGCGATGACGGGGAGCGGAGCACCGAGCCAGACCGGCCGATCAGCCAGATCAGCCAGACCAGCAGGAGGCACACCGTGCAGGACCCCACGGGTCTCTACCGCTTCGAGACCGACTGCGACCCCACGCACATGCGTGCGTCGTCGCTGGTCGTCGCGATGGGCGCGTTCATCGACGCCGGTCACACCGGCAAGCTCATCTCCGACCACCTGCTGGGCGCGCTCGACCACTCCGTCGTGGCGTCCTTCGACGTCGACCAGATGCTCGACTACCGCGGGCGCCGGCCGCTGATGACCTTCGACCGGGACCGCTACACGACCTACGACGACCCGGCGATCGTGCTCTACCGCGTCCTGGACGTCGACGGCACGCCCTTCCTGCTGCTGACGGGTCCCGAGCCGGACTACCAGTGGGAGCGCATGACCGAGGCGGTGCGCGGGCTGGTGCGGACCTTCGGCGTCTCCTTGACCGTGAGCGTCCACGGGATCCCCATGGGGGTGCCGCACACCCGCCCCATCGGCCTGACCGCCCACGCCTCCGACGGGGCGCTCATCCCCGACAACAACCCCGTCTTCGGCGAGGTGCAGGTGCCGGCGTCGTTCGCCTCGCTGCTGGAGCTGCGGCTGGGTGAGTCCGGCTACGACTCCGTCGGGTTCAGCGTGCATGTCCCGCACTACCTCGCCCAGACCGACTTCGCGGACGCGGCGCTGACCGGCCTGCGGGCCGTGTCGGGCGCGACGGGGCTGGCCCTGCCGACGGCCGAGCTGGCCGCCGTGGCCGGCGCCAACCGCGAGGCCATCGACTCCGAGATCGGCGACAACGAGGAGGTCGTCCAGGTGGTGCGTGCCCTCGAGGGGCAGTACGACCAGTGGACCCGCGGCCTCGACAAGCCCACCCTCCTGGCCCCGAGCATCGGCGAGCTGCCGACGGCCGACGAGATCGGTGCGGAGTTCGAGCAGTTCCTGCGCACCCACAGCGACGGCGAGGCCTGAGGCTCGACCTGACCCTCAGGCCTTGGCCTCGGACCACCGACGCACGACGCTGACGTCCGCCACGAAGCGGACCCGGTCGGTGCCCGTCCACCGCCGCGCCGCCTCGTCGAGGCTGCGGTGGACGAGCGCCACCGTCTCGTCCGCGTGCTCGGCCGCGACGTGCACGAGCAGCTCGTCGTGCAGGCACAGCACGATCTCGGCGCCGAGGGCCCGTCCACCGGCGCGCACCGTCGCGGCCCACGCCTTGAACAGCTCGGCCGCCGCCCCCTGGATCACCGCGTTGCGGGCGAACCTGCCGCGGCCCGCGAGCTGCGCCTCCGACAGCGGTCCCTGCCACATGGGCACCCTGCGCCCGCCCCAGGTCACCACGGGGTCGCCCCGCACACCCGCGTCGTAGGCCCGGTGCAGGTAGGTCATGGCCGTCGGGTAGGCGCGGTCCAGCCGCTTGAGCGCCTCGCCCGCCGAGCCCGACGTCTGGCCGTACATCGCGGCCAGGACGGCGATCTTGGCGATCGGTCGCTCGACGCCCAGCTCGGCGCCGACGGGGGAGTAGAGGTCGGCCGCCTGGCTGGCGTCGGCGAAGGACGGATCCCGCGCCACCGCCGCCAGCACCCGCGGCTCGATCTGGCCGAGGTCGGCGCGCACCAGCACGTGCCCCGGGTGCGCCGCGACGGCGGGTCTCAGCTCGGCGGGCAGGTTGTGCAGGCCGTTGGCGGCGGTCATCCGGCCGGCTCCGCCGTCGCAGGCCGTCCACCCGCCCCGGAGCCGGTCGTCCTCGCCGACGTGGGTGGCGAGCCAGTGCCAGCCGTAGGTCGTGGCGATCCGCTCGGCCTTGCGCCAGGTCAGGAGGGCCTCGACGACGGGGTGCGAGGCCCGGTGGGCGTCCAGCGTCCACTTCCGGGTGTTGTCGACGTGGACCCCCACCGAGGCGAGCATCTCCTTGACCTGCACGGGATTTCGCAGGTCGGTGCGCTCCCGGCCGGGCACGTGCACGAGGACGGCGCGGTCCCGCTCGGCTCGTATGGCGCTCGCCTGCGGCTCGTCGCGAGGGCGTGGTCCGGCGGCCGCCGTGATGAGCGAGGTCGCCGCCTCGCGGTCCATGGGCAGGCCGTGGACCTCGAGCTCGACGCAGAGCAGCGCCGCCGCCGACTCCGACAGGGCGGTGCCGAGCAGGCGCCGGGCGTCGCGCGGGCTGCCCCCCGCGTCCGGCACCCGGGGCGCCTGCTCGACCAGGTCGTGCTGCTGCTCGGCAGCGGTCAGCGCGGCTCGTGCCCACGCCGCGAGGCGGTCGGGGGTCGACGTCCAGGTGCCCTGCACCGCGTCCGCGCGCAGGTAGCCCTCGGCCGTCGTCAGTGACTCCGGGTCGAGCTGGGCGGCGGGGGAGACGAGCGCGAACAGGTCCGGCTCGGCGACCTGCGGCAGGCCGTGGGGGTCCAGCCCGCGGAGGTGGGCCCAGACGGTGCCGGGGTCGGCCGCGAAGCCGCCCGCCAGCACGCGGTGCACCTCCGCGACGTCCCAGCAGCGCGCCAGGTGCAGCCCCGCGGCGACGAGCGGCCGCGCGTCGTGACCGGCCTGCCACCAGACCCACCGGGGCCGGCGGTCCTCCTCGAGGCGTCGCAGCTGCGGCACGAGCCGGTCCACGGGGCAGGCCGGCACGACGATCGCGCCGGAGCGGTCGACGACCACGCCGTGGCCACCGGCGACGGCGAGGCCGAGGAGGCCCAGCGCCTCGACCGGCACGATCAGGCCGCGGCGAGCTGGCGCTGCACCCGGCCGAGCATGCCGGCCATGCCGCCCAGCCGGAGCGGGGACACCGTGCCGCCGAGGCCCAGGCGCAGGGGCAGGTCGGCGGGCAGCCCGAGCACCCGCTCGAGCGGGGCGCCGTCGACGGCCTCGTGCAGGATCGCCGCGAGGGCGCGGGTGGCCGCGGCTGAGGGCGGCGCGTCGACATACAGCCGGACGACCCCCTCCTCGACCCGGGCCAGGACGTGGACGGGAGACTGGCACTCCTCGACCCGCTCGAACCCCGGGTCGCCCTGGAGCCGATCGGGCGGGGCCGGGAGGTCGTCGGCGAGCTCCTGGAGCAGGTCCATGCGCTCGCTCGGCGTCAGCGCCGCGAGGTCCTCGACGAGCTCCGCCACGGCGTCGGGCAGTCCGGAGGTGTCGGACGGGGTGGTGTCGGGTATGTCGCTCACCGACCCAGTGTGCGTCACCGCGCTCCTCCCGGGAGCGCGGCCCGCCATCGCCACAGACAGGAAGGACTGCCCGTGGGCATCTTCGACAGGATCACCGGCTCCGTCATCAACAAGGCCATCGGTCAGCACACCACCGACCCCGCCACCGGCGACTCGCGGCTCAACGGACCGGTCGAGGAGTTCGTGCAGAAGCTCCTCGACGTGGGCGTGGACGGCGCCGGGCCGGTGGACGGCGCGGCCAAGGTCGCGGACAAGGCCCTGCGCGGACGCAGCCCGGAGCAGGCCGTCGGGGAGATCGTCAAGGACCACAAGCGGATCGCGGCCACAGGCGGTTTCGTCACCGGTCTCGGCGGCTTCATCACGATGCCCGTCGCCCTGCCCGCCAACGTCGTCGAGTTCTACCTCACCGCCACCCGCATGGTCGCGTCGATCGCACGCGTGCGGGGCTACGACATCGCCAAGCCCGAGGTCCGCTCGGCCATCCTGATGACGCTCGTCGGGGCCGACGCCGACGACGACCTGCTGCGTCGCGCCGGCGTGCTCACCTCCGGCCGGCTCTCGAGCCTCGCGACCCAGCACCTCCCGGCCTCGGCCGTGATGATGATCAACAAGGGCGTCGGCTTCCGCCTCATCTCGACGCTGGGGCAGAAGGGCTTCGCCAAGGTGGTCGGCAAGGGCCTGCCGCTCGTGGGCGGCGTCGTGGGTGGCGGCATGGACTACTACCTCCTCGGCAAGATCGCCTCCAACGCCAAGCAGCAGTTCCCGGCCACCGCGGCCTGACCCACCAGCACCGACGGCGGCCCGCGTGGGGGAATCCCCGCGCGGGCCCGTTCGTTGGCAGGGGTAGCACGCCCCCGTCCGACCCAGGAGGTCGCATGAGCTTCCGAGCATCCCGTCCCACGTCCCGCTGGGCGTCCGTGTGGTCCCTTGGCCAGGCCGTCCGCACGGCGAGCCGCCCGGGGTCGCCCAGCATGGCCACCCGGATCCAGTCCCTCCCGCGCCTGGTGCGAGCGGTCACGTCGGGTTCCTACACCGGCACCTCGCGCGGGCAGCTGCTGGCGCTCGCCGCGGCCCTGGTCTACGTCGTGAGCCCGCTGGATCTCGTCCCCGAGGGCCTGTTCTCCGTCCTCGGCCTCGGTGACGACGCGTTCGTCCTGGCCTGGGCCGCCGCCCAGCTCGTCAGCTCCACCGAGGACTTCCTGCACTGGGAGCGTGGCGGGCGTCGCGGTCCGCGTCCGGGCGATCCCGCCCCGGTGACCGTCGACGGGCGCGTCGTGCGCTGACGACGACTGTCCACAGGCCTCGTCCTTGGACGCGTCAATCCGCGCTCTGTCCACAGGCGCCCCGACCACTCCTGGTCGGGGCGCCTCGCGGCGTCCAGGGTCGGACCATGACGTCCTTCCCCCAGACCTCCGCCCCGTTCCCCAGCAGCCCCGCCGACGCCCCCGTCACGTCCGTGCGCGACAGCAGCCAGCTGGTGGCGACGCTGCCCTATCTCCTCGGCTTCCACCCCACCGAGAGCCTCGTGGTGCTCGGCCTCGTCCCGTCCTCGACCGGGCGGCTCTGCGTCGGACCGTGCGCGCGGATCGACCTCCCGCCGGTGGGCACCCCGGCCGCGACCCTCTGGGACGCCGTCCACGGCCGTATGGCGCGGCACAGCCGCCATCTCGTGGTCGTCGGCTACGTGCCCGGCAGCGGTGACCGGGACGACCCGGCCTCGGCGTGGGGCTGCGAGCTGCTCGACGAGATCCTGGTGCTGGCCGGGCGGGCCGACGTGGAGGTGGTCGACGCGGTCGTCGTCGGCGCGACGGGATGGTGGTCGCTGCTGGCCCCGGACTCGGCGTGCCGTCCCTCGCGGCTGCAGCCCCTGCCGGACCCGAGCCAGGTGGAGGCCGTCGCGGACCTCGTGCTGGCCGGCTCGGCTCCCTTCGCCGACCGCGACGCGGCGCTCGCCCGGGTCCGGGCCGCGCCCGAGGACGACCGGTGCCGCGACGTGCGGGACGCCCTGGCCGGCGGGGGGCGCCCCCCGCGAGCCGCCGCCGGTGAGCAGTCTGGCTGGGCCCATGTGGGGCCGGGGCTGGACGCGTGGGCCCGCCTGCTCGGGTGGGCTCAGGCGTCCGAGCACGCGCCGGCGATGGCGTCGCAGGACGAGTGGTCCGCCCAGGACCTGGCCGCGGCCGTGACGGTGATCCAGGACAAGGCGGTGAGGGACGCCGTCCTGGCCTGGTCCGCCCCCGGCATGATCCCGGCTGCGCTCCTGCCGCACGAGCTGCGTGACCGGTGCCTGCGTGCCCTGGGGCGTCCGGTGCGGTGGGGGTCGGCCGACCGTGAGCGCCGTGAGGTGCTGCAGGAGCGCCTCCTGCTGGTCGCGAGGGTCGTCCCGCCCGAGCACGCCGCGGGGGTGCTGACGATCGCCGGCGTCGTCGCGTGGTCCCTGGGCGACCACATGATCGCCGCCGCGGCGCTGCGACGGGCGCTCGCGGTGGAGCCCGGGCACACGATGGCGAGGCTCGTCCTGCCCGCGGTCGAGCGCCTGGCGGTCTACTCCGAGGTGATCGGCCACGGCAGGGACGACCGTGACGCCCGCGGTGGTCAGGCCGGCCGCAACGCCCACGACGTCCAGCACCGCCACGACGTCCAGCACCGTCACGACGCCCAGCGCCCTCACGACGCCCAGCACCGTCACGACGCCGATCACAGGGGTGCGCACGGCGCCGGGCCCATGGGATAGGTTCGGGGCCATCGTCGCTCGGCCCCACCTGCCCGGAGGATTGTCATGACCATCGTCGTCGGCCTGGTCGCCACGCCCGAGGGGCGGGCCGCTCTCGCCCGCGCCGCCCAGGAGGCCGTCATCCGCTCCGTGCCCCTGGTGCTCGTCGAGACCGGGCGGCCCGCGCCGGACGCCGAGAGCGCGGCGGCGATGGAGACGGTGGTGGCCGAGCTCACGGCCGAGGTGTCCGCGGCCGGGCTGGGTCTGGAGCGTCGGACCCCGGGTGGCAAAGACCTCGCCGAGCAGCTGGTGGGCGTGGCGGACGAGGTCGACGCCAGCTGCCTGGTGATCGGCCTGCGGCGTCGCTCGCCGGTCGGCAAGCTCATCCTCGGGTCGAGCGCCCAGCGGATCCTGCTCGACGCCACCTGCCCCGTGCTCACCGTCAAGCCGCTGACCCGCTGACCGCACGAGACGCTGACCGCTGATGACCGATCCGCCGGCGTCGGGCAGGTCACGGTCGGTGAGGACGGCCCGTTCGACGGGCTTTCGTCGCGGCAAGGTCGCCGGTCGACTTATAATGGTGGTGAAGCGCACCGGAGGCCATGGTCAGCCCCCCGCAGATCCTGCCACGACAGGCTGCACCAGCCCAGAGCGCAACCGCCGTCCCGTGGCTCCCACGCACTCGTCCTCCGACGACCGATGGTTCCACGCGCCCACGTCATGCGACGAAAGGTTGTTGTGACCACCCTACCCAATGCCGCCTCCCTGCCCCCGGAGTTCGCACACCCCTCCCTGCAGGCCCTGCTCCAGCTCGGTGCCACCCACGGCTCGATCGACTCCCAGCAGCTGGGCGCCGCCCTGAGCGAGGTCGCCCTGGAGCCCCGCCGGATGAAGGCCGTCCTGCGGGCCATCGACGCCGCCGGCATCACGGTCACCCTGGACCCCGACCACGCCCGGGCCGTCGCCGCGTCCGCGGGGGGTCGGACCAGCTCCACCCGCAAGGCCGCCGCCAAGAAGGCCCCGGCCAAGAAGGCCGCCGCCCCGACGCCCTCCACCGACGCGTCCGCCGACGCACCGGCCACCAAGACTGCGACCAAGACCACCGGCACCGCCAAGGCCGCACAGTCCGCACAGGCCGCCAAGTCAGCCAAGGCGACGCCCGCCAAGAAGGCTGCCAAGGCCACCGCGGCGGGCGCCGCCAAGACCGCCGCCGCCAAGGTCGAGGAGCCGACGGGCGTCGCGGACGAGGGCCCGGCCTCCCTGGACGACGTCGAGGACGTCGTCGTGGAGGACGTCGCCGTGGACGACGTAGTGACCGCCGGCGCGCCGACCGAAGACGCCCCCGACGCCGACGACGAGGGCGCCGTCGACCCCAAGGCGCCGCAGGGCGCTGCCGCAGCGGCCCGCGCCAAGGGCGCGAAGAAGGACGACGAGGAGGAGACTGACGGCGGTTTCGTCTACCGCGAGGACGACGAGGACGACGCCCCGCCGCAGCAGGTCGTGACGGCGGGAGCCACCGCCGACCCGGTCAAGGACTACCTCAAGCAGATCGGCAAGGT